>SHWK01000055.1 GCA_009693885.1 Rickettsiales bacterium | reverse complement strand
GGAGGAATTCCAATCGATGTGTTTTTTCAACAAGGAAAATTGCCTGAAGATGTTTTTGTGCGTGAGCAAAAAGTTAAGAGTTATAAAGGGCGCGGGTAGTGAAATCATCAAGGTAATATTTTTTAGTAAGTTTGGTTAAAAACACTCCGAGCGTGGCCAAGTCGCGTTTTTAACCAAACTATACTAAAGAATATTACCTTGCTGTTTTCACGCGATCAATAATTTCTTCCGCGATTCTGCCGATTAAAATTGCAATTTCTGAATGTGGTTTTGCTGATACCACAGGAATCCTTACCTCGCTAGAATCAGATATTTCCTGCATCAAAGGCACCTCACCCAAAAAATCAATTTGCATTTTTTGTGCTAAATTTTTTGCACCATCTTTGCCAAAAATATATTTTTTTTCACCAGCAATTTCTAGATAGGCCATGTTTTGAATCAATCCCAAAATAGGAATTTTTAATTTATTGAAACAATCTACAGAACGCACCACATCAATAACTGCAAGGCTTTGCGGGGTTGAGACAATTACCACGCCAGCAAGTGGAAATTTTTCGGCAAGGCTGAGATAGACATCACCTGTTCCCGGAGGCATATCGATAATCATGTAATCTACATCTTGGCCATCGCAACGCCAATCTACACTACGAATTAGTTGATAGAGAATTTTTGTGATCATTGGGCCACGCCAAACGCCGGCGGCAGATTCATCAATCAAAGAACCAACTGAAATACATTTTACATCGTGAGCGATTAGTGGAATTATAAGGCCATCCTTCATCGCCGGCTTAGCTGTAAGGTTCATGAGATGCGGGATTGACGGGCCGTAAATATCGGCATCAACCAACGCCACTTTGTAACCGATTTTTTTCAACGAAATTGCGAGATTCGCAGCCAAGGTAGATTTGCCCACGCCGCCTTTAGCTGAAGCGATTGCGATGATTTTTTTTACACCAACCACCGGCAAAATTTCTTGCCCAAGAAGATTTTTTTGCAGAGCAGGATTTTCTTTTTTATCTACCGAAGCTTGTTCAGACTGATGCATAGAATCTTTTTTAGAATGATTACAATCATCTCCATGAACATGCTTATGAACTTTCGCAGCATTTTTATCCGCCGTTAAAATAATACTAACTTTTTTAATTCCATCTAATTTTCTAATTTCATTTTCACAATTCTTAACAATTTTTTCTGCCTCATTTTTTGCTAACTCTAACACACCAATATCAACGGTAAACATCACGCTCCCATCCTTAAAAATCATATCCCCAACCGCTTCCGATAAAATCGAATATTTCGCGAGAATCTTAATAATCTTATCTTGCATAATTCAGCTTGTAAAAAGTGTTGATATAGGCTATAATTAACCCATAAATATTATTTTTGAATATTCGTCACCAAGAATCATTCTATTCAAAACCATTTTAACTTTCTAATGCTAAAATTTTTTACTTTAAAAATGAATCAAGGTCCTTGGGGGCCGTGGAGTGGTGCTGATGCGCAAAAACCACAAAATCCTAATCCACAAAATGATTCTAACAAAAATTCTGGTGGTGGTTCACAAAATAGCTCAAACAAAGGCTCTGGGCAAGATCCAAAAGATGATAATGATTTTATCAAAAAAATTACCAATTATTTTCAAACCAACAAATCTCCCAAGCAATTAGCTGGTTTAATCACGCTTGGCGTCACTGCTTTATGGCTCTCATCTGGTTTTTATAAAATTAATCCCGATGAAAATGGTATTGTTTTATATTTTGGAAAATTCTACTCAATCGCCACTCCCGGATTAAATTATTACATCCCCTACCCCTTTGGTGAGCTTGTCAAAAAAAGCGTCACCATGGTTAACACTGAAGAATTCGGCTATAATTCTAACGATAAAAAAAATAGCAAAAAAGGTGGGCGAGATCTAGAGGCTGAAAGCCTTATGCTCACTGGTGATGAAAATATCGTCGATATTGAATTTCAAATACAATGGCAAATTAGCAATATTGAAGAATTTGCTTTTAATATTACCGATAACAATCTTACTATCCGCAAAGCCGCTGAAAGCGTGATGCGCGAGGTTATCGCACGCACCCCAATCTCCGAAGCTTTATCCGATGGAAAAAGCAATATCGAGCAAACCACACGAGCCCTTCTACAGCAAAGCCTCGATTCTTATAAAGCTGGTGTGCGCATTACATTGGTGCAGTTGCGTCGCGTTGATCCGCCATCACAGGTGATTGATGCCTTTCGCGATGTGCAAACCGCCAAGGCTGATAAAGAAAAAGAAATCAACCAAGCTCAAGCCTATGCCAATGATATAATTCCTCGCGCTCGCGGTGCGGCGGCACAATTGCAAGGGCAAGCAGAGGCCTATAAAGCAGAAGTCGTTACCAACGCCGAAGGTGAAGCGGCGCGCTTTATCGCGGTTTACAACCAATATAGCAAATCAAAACAAGTTACTAAAAAAAGAATTTACCTCGAAACAATGGAAAAAATCTATCGTGAAGCTGATAAAGTTTTAATCGATAAAAATGCCGCCAAATCAAGCGTGACATCATATTTTCCGCTTAATGATTTAAGCAACAGTGCATCAATATCAAAACCAAAACCTGAAGCAAAATAAAAATATGGACGAATTTCTTCAAAATAAAAAAGCGATAAAAATTGTAGTTGTTAGCACGCTACTTTTAATATTACTTATTAGCACACTTTTTACCGTTGATCAACGCCAACAAGCCTTGGTGTTACAATTTGGTGAGCCAATCAGATTGATAAAAACTCCTGGGTTAAAATTTAAAATGCCATTTTTGCAAAATGTGATTCTCTTTGATAAAAGAATTCTCGACCTTGGCATTCAAGAACAAGAAGTCATTGCCTCTGATCAAAAACGCTTAATTATTAATGCTTACGCTAAATATAAAATCATCGATCCACTAAAATTTTATACCACGGTGCGCAACCAATATGGCCTTAACGGAAAACTTAGCGCAATTCTTGATTCCAGCATGCGCCGGGTTATCGGCGAGGTTAATTTAAGTGAATTATTAACTATTGATCGCGCCAATGTTATGGCTCGCATCAAAGAAATTGTCAGCAAAGAATCAGTAATTTTTGGCGTTGAAATTGTCGATGTACGAATCATGCGCGGCGATTTACCAAAAGAAAACAGCGAAGCAATTTTTGCTCGCATGCAAACTGAACGAGAAAAAGAAGCCCGCGAAATTCGCGCCAAAGGTGCCGAAGAAGCAGAAAAAATCAAGGCTGAAGCTGACAAGCAACGCACAATTATTTTAGCTGACGCCAAGAAAAAATCCGATATCGCCAAAGGTGATGGCGAGGCTAAAGCAGCAATAATTTTTGCTAGCTCTTATGGCAAAGATCCAGAATTTGCCGATTTTTATCGCTCGATGCGCGCTTATAAAGAAGCTCTACAAAGCGATAAAACCAGAATGGTAGTTTCTCCTGATGGTGAATTCTTTAAGTATTTTGGTAATAGCCATTAAAATTTATGAGAAACACATCTATAAAAATTTTATTTATTTTATTGGCGCTTACAGGCTCAGCATTTGCAGCGGCAGAAAAAAACCCGCGTGAAAAACCAATAGAAATTATTTCCAAGCAAATTACTACTGATGGATTCGCTGATATAGTAGAAGATCTACTACCTACTACAGTTAATATTTCAACCACACAAGAATTCAGCAATAATGGCACTGGTTTTATTATTGCTAATGATGGTTACATTGCCACCAATAACCATGTCATCGAAAATGCTACCGAGATCAATGTTACTTTAAGTGACGGCTCAAAATATAAGGCAAAAATTGTTGGTATTGATAGAAAAAGTGATCTTGCTGTTATTAAAATCAACGCTGATAAAATTCTACATTTTGCAAAATTTGGCGATTCTAACAAAGCAAGAATTGGTGATTGGATCATTATTATCGGCAACCCTTACGGCCTTGGTGGGTCTGTTTCGGTGGGCATTGTATCAGCTCGTGGTCGCAGCATTAATGGCGATGCAGATCGTGATTTTATTCAAACTGATGCCGCAATCAATAAAGGAAACTCTGGGGGCCCAATGTTTAACATTATGGGTGAAGTAATAGGTATTAACACCGCTTTATTTTCACCTTCTGGTGGCAATGTTGGAATTGGATTTGCATCTCCTGCATCAATTGTAGCGCCGCTTATCAAGCAGCTTAAAGAGCAAGGTGAGGTTTTGCGCAGCTGGATCGGAATCTCTATTCAAGATATTTCTAATGAAATGGCTGAAACCCTTGCCATTCCTAAATCTAAAGGCGCCCTAGTAACCGATGTTACACCAGAAGGACCCGCAGAAAAAGCTGGCATTATCGCTTCTGATGTTATCATAAAAATTGGCAATCAAGAAATAATTGAGATGAAAACTTTGCCACAAATTATCTCGCAAACAGCAATTGGAAAAAGTGTTCCCCTTACTATTTTGCGCAACGGAAAGGCCAAAGTTCTGAGTGTAAAAGTTGCCAAAATGCCGAAGAATTAAGGGGTAAAAGTGAAACAAAAATCTTATGCTAAAATCAATCTCTTTCTTAAGCTTACAGGCAAAAGGGCTGATGGCTTTCATGAATTAGAATCTTTATTTGCTTTTCTTGATCTTGCCGATGCTTTAGAAGTTATTTCTAGTGATAAATTTGATTTTATAATTGATGGTGAATTTGCTACAGAGCTAGATCCACAACAAAATATCATCACTAAAATTTTAGATTTTTTTGTTGATAATTTTAAAATTTCACACAATCTAAAAATTCATTTAACAAAAAATATTCCGGTGGGAGCCGGCTTGGGAGGTGGCTCGAGCAATGCTGCTTATTTTATGAAAGCATTAAATAATATTTTCTCACTTAAACTAACCAAAGAAGAATTACAGAAAATTTCACTACAATTTGGTTCAGATATTGCTTTTTTCTTTGAAGATAAGGCCAGCATTGTCAGGGGTCGCGGCGATATAATAGAAAATTATAATAATTTCAACGAAATATCCGCGCTACTAATAAATCCCAAAATTAACCTCTCTACCAAAGAAGTTTTTGCAAAATTTGATAATCATTTTTCAACAAAAATTTTAGCGCAAGAATTGCAAAAAAAAGAGGTTTTTGATTTGATAAATAATTTTTCTAATGATCTTACTAAGCCAGCAATAACAATACTTCCCGCAATAGCAGATATTTTAAATCAACTAAAAAACCAACAAGCAAAAATTGCCAAAATGTCGGGCAGCGGCGCCAGTTGTTTTGCAATTTTTGCTGATCAAAATCAGCTAAATTTAGCGGAACAAAATTTAAGCAAATTATTTCCGAATTATTTTATTAGGCAGGTGAAAATTTTATCATGCATATAATAAATAAAAATGAATCATCGGCAAAATCCGATAACCGAATTTACGGTCTCCAATCACTAGATCAAAAACTCACCAGCCTGCTTAAGCCAATGTTCCAAGGCAATAAAAAAGAATTTCTAATTATCAATAATTTAGTAAAAAATTGGGAAGAAATCGTCGGTAAAAAATATTCAAAATCATGTTATCCCAAAGCAATAAATTTTAGCAAAAACCCACGCGATAGTTTTTCACAAGCTAAACTTACTATCGCGGTTCACAATTCATCAATTGGGTTTTTTTTAGAGAATAATTCAGAATTTTTGCTAGAAAAGATTGCTGCGCTTTACGGCTTTAAAGCGGTTCATAAAATCATCATTAAGCAAGAGCTCAAGCCTTCTGAAGCTATAGAAGAAGATGCAAAATTATCTCCAACGGAAGAGAAAAATCTCCAAGAAAAAATCAAAGACATCACCGATCCAGAACTAGCAAAAACCTTAGCAAGATTAGGCAGAGAAATTCTATCCAACAAATAGCTAGTTAATGGCGCGCGCCACTTCAATTGCCGCATAAGTAATAATCGCCGTAGCCCCTGCCCGCTTGCACGCAATCAAACTTTCCATCATCGCCTTCTCAAAATCAAAACTTCCCTGCATCGCAGCAAATTTTAACATCGCATATTCACCACTCACCTGATAGGCAATCAGCGGCAAATTAAAATTCTGCGAAACTTCTTTTAACACATCGAGATATGGCAAGGCGGGCTTGATAATCAGTATATCCGCACCTTCTATAACATCTTGTTCAACCTCACGCAAAGCCTCACGACCATTACGAAAATCCATCTGATAAGTTTTTTTATCAGAATTTTTAAGATTAGAAACCGATCCAACCGCATGACGAAACGGCCCATAAAAATTAGAAGCATATTTTGCTGCATAGCTCATAATTGCAACATCAACAAAACCTGCAAAATCAAGAGCCTCGCGGATCGCCAACACTCTACCATCCATCATATCTGATGGCGCAATAATATCACAACCAGCGCGAGCCTGCACTACAGCTTGCTCGCAAAGCAGTTCAACCGTTGCATCATTTAACACGTAACCATTTTTATCAATCACCCCATCATGGCCATGCGAGGTGTAAGGATCTAGTGCCACATCACAAATCACGCCAATTTCTTGCACATGTTTTTTGATTGCAGCAACCGCACGACACATTAAATTTTTTGCATTAAAAGCCTCGCGACCATCAGCTGTTTTTAATTTTTGATCAATCACAGGAAATAGCATCAAAGCAGGAATACCAAGATCTCGCGCCAATTTCGCTTGCCTCACCACCAAATCAATTGATAGACGACTAACGCCAGGAAGATGCTCAATTTTTTGCTCAACATTTTTGCCCTCAATCACAAAAATCGGCAGAATTAAATCTTGCG
>SHWK01000054.1 GCA_009693885.1 Rickettsiales bacterium | reverse complement strand
TGATAGTGGGTTGCACTGAGGATACATTGTCACCAGTAGGGCTCGGCTCTTGCGTAGAAAGCGCTACCGAACTGCCATTATTAAGATGATCCACAAGATCAGTGACTAAATCAACGCCCTGTCCAACAAAGATAATATTGACGCCACCAAAATGAACCACCGACGATGGAACGCCATCAATATCAATTGGATCAATGATTGGATTTTGAGTATCTATCCCAGAAAAACGATAAGAAGCCCCGCCACCCTGATTAACCAAAGTATAAGAAATATTAGCAACAGCAGTATTTGCAACAAAAGTGATTACAGCCCCAACAACAGAAGGAGGAATGATAATAATTGGCAAAGTATCATTCGCTGCATTTGCAACAACATATTCTTCGCCACTTCTAATAACATGAACTTCGCAATCTTCGATTTCTTCTAGAGCAGTAGCGTTAGAAAATTGCTTAATAGTTACTGTTCCCCCAGCAGAACTAACAGAATCATAGCTATCAATAACGATCTGGTTTTCTACAGGCAATAATAATGGATGAGCTTCGACAGGGCTTTGCTCTATTAAATTTGCTGTTGCATTATAGAATATTCCTTGATCGGGCAAACGTCCACCTCGGCTAAAAGCTGCAAAAAAATTGTTACTATTTGGATCTACCGCATTGGCTTCTGCGCCTACTAGAGCAATTCTACGCTGCAATACGTTAAAAGCAGTTTGTGATGCAAGAAAACTAACATCTCGCGCGCCAGCAGTTATGTTTCCCATTGGATCAATAACCATGGAAATTCCACCAGTTTCTACAATGCCGCGATTGTAGGTTACAGCGATACCTATTGCACCATTAGATAATTGTCGCGCAGCAAAATTAGTGATCGCGAATCCTGCAAAATCAGTATTATTCATTGGAATATCTTGCTCAGAACCAGTTGGGATATTGCCAGCATTTGCATAAGTGATAATATCGCGCTGAATTTCTGGCATTGGCGCGCCAGTTGCGGTAAAAAACTTTTGCACCAATCGCGGCGCATTGCCACTATTATCTATAGCAAAGATAGAAAAAGTTCCATCTTGATTGCTAAATGGCTGCGCATTTGTATCAAAATTTTGTGATTGATCGACAGTGAATTGTCTTTCATATGGTGCGGCATCAAGATATTCTGGCGTTGCTGGCAGAATTGATAGGTAATTTACAATAGAATTTGGGCTGCTGGGAGTAGCTTCTAAGCCATAAATTCTAATCGAACTATTATCAATATTCATGCTGCCACTATTAACAAAAATTGCTCCACCATCACTATTTAACAACAAGGTGGTTGGCGAATTAGTAAAAGGAAAGCTACCATCAACTATATCATCTGGACAAACAATGCCAGTTAACGGAACACCATTAACAGCTAGAGCAAGTCGCGAACCATTATCAGGACATGTCAAATTGAGCTTGCCAACAATACGATCTGTTAAATCTGAATTAAAATAATTAAATTTGAAAAAACATGGCCTTGTCACGCCATAGGCCTCAGCTATCTGCCCTAAATCAAAAGAATTTTCAAGAAATGATGCGTTGCGATAAAATCTTATATTGAAAACATCTTGACCATTATTCTTTGGTGTGACTGTAGGTCCACCTTCAGTATTAGCCCGTTCGTCGTTAAGGGCAATGTAGAGATTATCATATCTACTTAGATCAGTTCTGCGCATCGCAGTAACCGGCGATCTAATTAGGCGAATAACTGCAGCCGCAGATGTAGATGCAACACTAGAAAGATATCTGAAAAGTACATCCATAAAAAAATATTTAATAAATAATATTGATACCCTATCTTCTACAATTATCTAGGCTTTTAATCAAGCTTAATTTGACCTAATTCTTTCTGCAAAATTTTATAAAATTATCCAACATAAATCGCCTTATTTGAATTTAATTGCAAAATTTTGTTTAATTTAACAAAATCTAAATCTAATCTATCAAAAAATTTAAATAACCAAACTATTTTGCAAATGAAAATCTCAACCAAAGTTAAAAAAATTCTTTCATGCTACGAAAACGATAACGCTGGCACCAAAACAAATTTAGCACGCATTTTGATGCATGGCAAACTTGGCGGAACTGGCAAATTAGTTATTTTACCAGTCGATCAAGGCTTTGAACACGGCCCTGCCCGCAGTTTTGCAGTTAACCCCGATGCTTACGATCCTCACTATCATTTTCAATTAGCAGTTGATGCAGGGCTTAGCGCTTACGCGGCTCCACTTGGCATGCTTGAAGCTGGAGCGGATAGCTTTGCTGGCGCGATTCCATTGATTTTAAAAGCTAATAGTTCAAACTCTTTACATAATGGCGGAACAGCTCCACACCAAGCTACAACTGGCTCGGTAAAAGATGCTTTGCGCTTGGGTTGCTCGGCAATTGGCTTTACAATTTATCCCGGTTCTGATGCTGCTTTTGATATGATGGAAGAGTTCCGTGAAATCGCTGAAGAAGCTAAATCTTACGGACTGGCAACGGTGTTGTGGTCTTATCCGCGCGGCGGCGATCTTTCTAAAATTGGTGAAACCGCAATTGATATTTGTGCTTATGGCGCGCATATGGCGGCGTTGCTTGGCGCTCACATTATTAAAGTTAAAATTCCAACTCAAGCATTGGAAAATCTTGAAGCAATCAAAGCTTATGAAAAAAATAAAATCTCTGTTGCAACTACAGAAGACCGCATCAAACATGTAATGCAAACTGTGTTTAATGGCCGCAGAATCGTAGTATTTTCTGGTGGAAATGTCAAAAGTGATCAAGATCTTTATAGCGAAATCAGCGCACTTTATAAAGGTGGCGCAAATGGCTCTATCATTGGTCGCAATACCTTCCAAAGACCTCGCGAAGAAGCATTGGCAATGTTAGAAAAAATTATTGATATTTATCAAGGTAAATAATTTGCTAAAATTTTTGCTGTAAGATATTTTATTGCAGGCAACATTCTAGTCTTTTTTCTTTTACAGTTGCATGCTAATAAAAAATCTAACAATAGAATTTTATAATTCATCTGGCGTTGAACCCTCTAAAATCAAGGTCGTAGATGATGTTTCTTTTTCTTTGCCGCAAGCAAAAATCACTGCTTTAATCGGGCAAAGTGGCTCAGGAAAATCAGTCACCGCTTTGGCAATTTTGGGGCTTTTGCGCAAAGCAAAAATTGCTGGAGAAATTATTTTTGATGACGCTGATCTATTAAAATTAAATGAGCGCGCGCTTTGCAAAATAAGGGGCAGCGATATTGGAATTGTTTTTCAAGATCCAAATTCTTCACTAAATCCACTGCATAAAATTGGCAATCAAATCGCCGAGAGTATCTATGTTCATAACAAAAAATTCTCACGCGATAAAATCAAAAAACGTGTTATAGAATTGCTTGAGCTTGTTGATCTCAAGCCTTTGATTTCAAGACTAGATGATTATCCGCATCAACTTTCTGGTGGACAAAAACAGCGTGTAATGTTAGCAATTGCTCTCGCCAATAATCCCAAAATTTTAATCGCTGACGAACCAACAACTGCGCTTGATCTTAATACTCAAAATGAGATTCTGGAATTATTGCAGAAGCTACGCCACGAGCTTGGTTTAACAATTTTATTCATCACTCATAACTTAAAAATCGTCAAAAAAATTGCTGATAAAATTGTGATTTTAAAAGATGGAAAAATTGTTGAAAAAGGTGAGGCAAAAAATATTTTTGCCAATGCCAAAAATGATTATACAAAAAAATTACTAGCAGCAGCAAAGCCACCTCAGGCCTTGCCGGCAAAGGATTTTACTCAAGAAATTCTACAAGTAAAAAATCTCTGCGTCACCCATAAAATTAAAACAGGATTTTTCAAATCTGAAAATTTCTATGCTAATAAAAATATAAATTTTTCACTAAATTTAGGAGAAAATCTAGGAATCATCGGCGCCAGCGGATCAGGCAAATCAACACTTGCTAAGGCTTTGATGAATTTAATAAAACATGATGGTGAAATTATTTATTTGCAAAATCCTAATGCAAAAAGTTCTGCCCATAAAAAAAATTCATCGCAAAAATTATCAACAAAACAAGGTGATTCTTATGCCAAAACAGATATCTCTACAACAAGCAAACAAAGCAATCAAACACAAATAGTTTTTCAAGACCCATTTTCTAGCCTTAATCCACGCATGTTGGTAAAAGATATAATTGCTGAAGGATTGATAATTCGCGGTCAAAAAAATCCACAAAAACAAGTTGATAAAATCTTGCAGAAGCTTGATTTTGCTACTTCTATCAAATATCGCTACCCTCACGAATTATCAGGAGGACAGCGCCAGCGCGTTGCCATTGCTCGCGCTTTAATTTTAAATCCGCAAATCTTAATTTTGGATGAACCGACTTCAGCCCTTGACTTACTTACTCAAAACGAGATAATTGAATTATTGCTAGATCTGCAAAAGAAACAAAATATTTCATATATAATAATTTCTCATGATCTCGATGTAGTGGCCCGTATCGCTCATCGCACTATAATTTTGCGGGATGGAAAAATTTTAAACTCATGAAACGCCCAGAACTATTGCTTCCAGCAGGCACGCTTGATCGCCTAAAAACCGCCATTCTTTATGGTGCCGATGCTGTTTATTGCGGCACGCCCGATATGTCGCTGCGTGTAAAATCTGGCTTCACACTTGAAGATGTCGTTGAAGGCATTGAGTTTGCGCATGCGCGCGGCAAAAAAGTTTATCTTACACTCAATCTTTTTTCGCATAATAAAGATATCGAAAAACTGCCTGAATTCATTGAGACTGTAAAGCTGGCCAAGCCTGATGGATTAATTATTTCTGATCCGGGAGTTTTCAATTTCGTTAAAGAACACGCTCCCGATTTAGAGCTGCATATCTCTACGCAGGCCAATGTTTGCTCGTGGCTTACCGTCGATTTTTGGGAAAAACAAGGTGCATCATTAGTCGTAATGGCCCGCGAAGTCAGCTTTGAAGAGCTTGCCGAGATCCGCAAAAAATGTCCCAACATCAAAATTGAGACTTTCGTTCACGGTTCAATGTGCATGACCTATTCTGGAAGATGCTTGCTTTCAAACTTTCTCGCAGAGCGTGGAGCCAATCAGGGCAGCTGTGCGCACTCTTGCCGCTGGGGTTATAAATTAAAAATAAAACTCAAAGACAATACCGAACACGAAATTGAAATCAACGAAGACAACAAAGATTTATTCGATTTTTTCTTGGAAGAAGAAGTGCGTCCAGGCCAGTTGTTGCCTTTTGAGGAAGATGTTCACGGCTCTTATATTTTAAACGCCAAAGATTTATGTTTACTACCAAAATTAGATGAATATATCAAGATCGGACTCGATTCTTTCAAGGTTGAAGGACGCAATAAAACTGAATTTTATGCTGGCTCGGTGGCGCGTGTTTACAGGGCCGCAATTGATGATTATATGCGTGATCCAGAAAATTGGAACGCTGATGATTACATGGATGAAATTAATTCCGTGGCCAACCGTGGTTACAGCCTAGCGTTTCACGATGGCCGCCTCACTAACCTCGCCCATGATTATGAAAGCACCGGATCAACTTCTTTCTACGAATATGCCGGTCGCGTGATTGAATGGCAAGGCGATGATATGATAGTTGAAGTCAAGAATCGTATGGATGCAGGCGATGTGTTAGAATTTTTATCACCTTTGCGTCGCGAGCCAATTTTGCTACGAATGTATGAATTTCACGATGTCAAAAAAGATAAAATTGTTGAAGTGATGCATGCGGGCCAAAAGCCGATGATTAAAGTGCCAGCGAGCTTATTTCATCTTGAAACTCCAGAAAAATTAAAAGAGCTTTTGCCGCCACTTTCTCTAATCAGAAAAGAAAAAGGCCTCGAAGAAAGTGAAAGACTAAAAGTTGAATCGCGCCAACTGTCGCACCAGCTCGAAGGCGGTTCAATTCGCGAAGAAAAATATGATAACAAGCGCAAAAAATATTTTAAAGCACTAGAAGTCACCGACTCCGAAATTTCACACCGCACCCCGCGCATCGGCAAAGACGGCTGCTGCGGCAAGGGTTGCAACGGTTGTTTAATGTTTTGGCATGATGATAAATATACGAAAGCGCGTGAGATTTTGAAGACGAAAAAAATTGGGGAGATGTTGTAAAAATCTAATATTTTAAATATGTCACAAAATAACAGACTATTAATAATCGCCATCGATGGCCCTTCCGCTTCTGGCAAAGGCACTGTTGCAAAAAAAATTGCCGCACATTTTAACCTGCCATATCTCAATACTGGCGCGCTTTATCGCCTTGTTGCATTTCGAACAATTCAACAAAAAATCTCACTAGAAATATTTTCTACAACTACTTCTGAGCAAGATCTTATTTTAAAAAACACTCTTGATTCTCTCGCTCAAAACATCGCTGAAAACGAATTGGAAAATGAAGAATTATTCGGTGAAGATGTTGGGGCCGTAGCTTCAATAATTGCAAAAAATCCTTTACTCAGAAAAAAACTTTTTACATTTCAACAAGAATTCATTGCCAATGGCAAAAAACAAAAAGGTGGCGCAGTTCTTGATGGGCGCGATACCACGACAGTTATTTGTCCTGACGCTAATTATAAATTTTTTATCACCGCCCAAGTAGAAATTCGTGCAAAAAGAAGATTTGATCAACTAAAAAAACAAGGCAAAAATATAACTTATGAAGAAATTTTAGTGCAATTAAAACAGCGCGATGAGAATGATTTTAATCGCAAAGATTCTCCGCTCAAGGTTGCAGCCGATGCAATTGTTATTGATAATGGAAATTTATCAATTGAAGATGGTTTTAAAAAATGTCTGGGTTTTATTAGTTAGCCAAATCTTAAAAATAATTTTTACGCCAGAAAAC
>SHWK01000053.1 GCA_009693885.1 Rickettsiales bacterium | reverse complement strand
GTTTTTGGGTTTCGTTATGATTTGGGTAGCGATTAGTTTGGGGCAATATTTTTGCAGAAAATTTTCCAATTGCAGTAATTAATTTAGGACAATTTTTTTAAAAATTATTTATGGATGAATATCTTTTTTCTCAGAATTTATATCATTATATTTTGCAATTTCTGCTTTTAATTCTTCATCAGTTAAATCGCTGCGAAGCGCATCAGTATTGACTTCATGATAGTTGCCATAAATATCAATAATTTTTGTTAGCTCTTTTTTTTCGCCTTCGATTTTCATTTTTTCTTCGGCGATTCCGCGATTGATTTCATGCTTTAATTCATCTAATCCCAATTCTTTTTCAACTGATTTTAGTTGAATTTTTACATCATCAATCAGCTTGCGCGCCTTATAATAAAGCTTGCCGAAGAAGTGAGCAATTTCGGGCAAATCTTTTGGTTTGATAAAAATTATCGCGACGAGTAGGACTAGAATTAATTCTGCGAAAGAGAAGCCGAGCATAGTATTTGTTTTGTTTAGATTTTGCTTTCACGATAAAATATACTGAATCAACTTCAAGAAATTGATTCAGTATATTTTAAATTTTTTTCGCCACACGGGTGGCGCCCCACTTGCGGGGATCCCGAATATCGAAACCTGATTGAAAAAGATCGGTAGTTTGAATCAGGTTTGGTATATAGGAGAGAAAGTCAATTTATTTCGCACGCAAGCACAGCTACATAAATTGGCTTTCTCTCCTATAATTTATCTACCACGAATAATGCGATGAAAGCTTTTTATAAAGCATGCATAAAGTTTAAAAATAAATCAGTGGCACTAACAAAAAGCAGTAGGTGATTTATCGTTACGGCACATATCAACACACAATCCATAAACACCCTAAATCGGAATATGAATCAAAACCCGCAAACCCCCAAGCGCGCTATCGCCAAGCCGCATTCTTCCGCCATGCGAAGTAACTGCATCCATCGCAATTGCGAGCCCAAGCCCAGAGCCAGCACTAGCCTTTTGTGATTTATCCAAATTGTACGAATTATTAATACGATAAAAAGGCTTAAACACGTTATGGCGTTCATTTTCAGGGATCCCCGGTCCATTATCATCAATCAAAATCATCAAATTATTTTGACTAAGTGATGCAGAAAATATTACTTTATCGCCATAATTAAAAGCATTATCAATTAAATTGATCAGCGCGCGCTTAAGAGCCAGCTTCTTCAGCAGCATTTCAAAATCAGCAGGAACATTAATTCGTGTTTCAATTTCTTTATTTAAACGCACATAATAATTGGTAATTTTTTCTAAAAATTCATGCAAAATAGTGGGCTTGGCCTTTTCTCTTTCTTCATGCCGCGCAAAATCTAGATATTCGCCAATTAGCTTTTCCATATCATTAATATCTTGCTGCAATTCGGCAACATCATCAGAATTTTTGGTCATCTCAAGTTGCAGTTTCATCCGCGTGAGAGGTGTGCGTAAGTCGTGCGACACTGCAGAAAGCATATCAGTTCGTTGCGAAATTTGTCGCACAATGCGCTCTTTCATTTTGATAAAAGAAATTGCCACCGAGCGAATCTCGCGCGAGCCGCTAGGGCGAAAGTTTGGCACATCTTGCCCACGACCAAATTTTTCTGCCGCTTTGCTCAGCAAACTAATCGGACGCAATTGGTTTTTAAGAAAAATAATCGAAATAAATGAGGTGATTACAGCGGTTGTCAGTATCCATAAAATAAAAACATATTTGCTCGAACTAGTAATTCTTTTTACTGGAACATCAAATGAGAGTAAGCCGCTATTGGTTTGCACTTTAACAATAAAAGAATTGCCATCTTCAGGATTTTCATAAATTTCATAAGGTGTAAGATTGCGATTTTCAAGCTCAGATTTAAAGCGATTTAGCGGATCAATCAGTGGAAATAAATTAAAATATTGATAAATTTTACTACGCTTCCAATCAGAATCGGCGATTTTCGATTTTTTCTTAAACTTGCGCCTTTCTTCAAATGAAAAACTCAATTCAATATTTGTTGAAAAATCATGGAGCAAGGCTTGGCGTTCGACATTTCCTACTGAACTTTTTACAAAAGCCATTTCAGATACAACGCTGCGAGCCATATGTTTGCTGATTGAATCAACATAAACATAGAAAAAAACATAAGTTGTTACCACTTGCACAATCAGCGTTGGTATAGCGATTATCAGCAAAAATCGGCCGAAAAGGGAGCGCGGCAGTAGTTTTTTTAGTTTCATTTATGAAAAAATGCTTTATTATCTTACAAAATTTATTGTGCTTTAAGAACTATAATAAACATGGATTACAAAATCACAGCAAAAAACATCAACTTGTTTTATGGTCAAAAGCAAGCCTTATTTGATGTTAACCTGAATTTCAAGAAAAATAGCGTCACCGCGTTAATCGGGCCTTCGGGCTGCGGCAAATCATCTTTTTTGCGCTGCATTAATCGCATGAATGATACTATTTTAAGCTGCAAAATTGATGGAAAAATTATCATTGATGGTCAAAATATTTATGATGATAACCTAGATCTGGTGCTGCTTCGTGGCCGTGTTGGCATGGTGTTTCAAAAGCCAAATCCATTTCCTAAATCAATTTATGATAATGTGGCCTATGGACCTAGAATCCACGGGCTTTTTAACAGCAAATTGCAGCTTGATGAAATGGTCGCTAAAAGCCTAACCAAAGCAGGATTATGGAATGAGGTAAAAGATCGCCTGCATGATCAAGCTACCAGCCTCTCAGGAGGGCAACAACAGCGCCTTTGTATTGCGCGCACAATTGCCATTGAGCCCGATATTATTTTAATGGATGAACCATGTTCAGCCCTAGACCCAATTGCCACCGCAAAGATTGAAGAATTAATTGATGATCTCAAAGAAAATTTTACAATAGTTATTGTTACCCACTCGATGCAGCAAGCAGCACGGGTTTCTGACATGACGGCCTTTTTTAATATGGGCAAAATTGTTGAATATGACACCACTGATAAAATTTTTACTAACCCAACAAACCAACAGACGCAAGATTATATCACGGGTCGTTTTGGCTAGATTTTTTTACGCGCAACGATGTGTGTTTCACATTGTGGGGATTTCCAATATGCCGAATAAGTGGTATATTAAATTAGTTTCAGTATATTAAAATGAAAATTGCGATCATTGGCACAGGATATGTTGGATTGGTTTCGGCGGTTTGCTTTGCAAAGTTAGGCCATGAGGTTGTAGGCGTTGATAATGATACTGCAAAAATTTCTGATCTACAAAAAAATATTATTCCAATTTTTGAACCGGGTCTAAAAGAGCTTTTAATCGCAGTTAAATCTGATAATAAAATCACTTTTACCACAGATTTAAAAACGGCGTTAAACGGCGCACAAGCAGTGTTTATCGCAGTTGGAACCCCACAAGATGAAGATGGTAGCGCTGATCTAACCTTCGTATTGGCCGCGGCGCGTGAAATTGCGCAATCATCTAATGATTATAAAGTTATCGTTACAAAATCCACCGTACCAGTAGGAACCGGCGCCATTCTTGAAGGCGTAATCAAAAAAGCTAATCCACAATTAGAATTTTCAGTTGCTTCTAATCCAGAATTTTTGCGTGAAGGAAGCGCGGTTGAAGATTTTATGATCCCAGACCGCATTGTTATTGGCTCTAAAGACGATCGCGCTAAAAAAGTTTTAAGCGAAATTTATCAAAAATTTTTAGCAGAAAAAATTGTTCACACCGATATCACTACAGCCGAGATGATCAAATACGCATCCAATTCTTTTTTGGCGACAAAAATTTCTTTCATCAACGAGATTTCTGACCTGTGTGAAAAAACTGGTGGTGATATAAAGCAGCTAGCAAGTGCTATTGGGCTTGATTCGCGCATTGGTAGCAAATTTTTAAATCCCGGTCCTGGGTTTGGTGGATCCTGCTTTCCAAAAGATATTATGGCCATTATTAATGTGGCAAAAGCAAATAATGTTGAACTGTCTCTGATCAACTCCGTCATATCTTCCAATGTTTCGCGCAAGAAAAAAATGGTGCAAAAAATTAGCGATGCACTTGGCAAAAATATCGCAGGTAAAAAAATCGCTTTGCTTGGTTTGGCCTTCAAAGCAAATACGGATGATGTTCGCTACAGCCCTGCTATTTCTATCGCGAGAGTGTTGTTAGAAAAGTCAGCAAAAATTCACGCTACCGATCCAGAGGCGATAGAAAATTCACGCAAAGAATTATCCGATATATCTGGTGTTGAATTTTTTGTTGATCATTACCAAGCTATAAAAGACGCTGATTTGATCGTGATTGCAACTGAATGGAAAATTTATTCCGAACTTAATTTTGATAAAATAAAACAGCTTACAAAATCGCGGGTTATTGTTGATTTGCGTAATCTTTTGGATCCCACAAAGGTTGCAGCGGCTGGCTTCAAATACATTTATATTGGTGGAAAAAATCATGATTAATCGCAAAACTTCAGTTCATCTGCAAGATTTTCCCGACACTTCTTTTCTTGATAGCAATCAAGAATTAGTCGCTGATATGGATCTTGTTCGCGCCATATGCAGCACGGCTCTATCAATTCGTGATAATAAAAATTTGCGCGTGAGATTGCCATTAAATGAGTTAAAAGTGATTGGCAAAATCGCTCCAAGAATTTTGCCTTTCAAAGAAATTATCGCCGAAGAAGTCAATGTTAAAAATATTATAATTGAAGAAAAAATTGAAGGAACCGCAGAGCTAAAATTGCAAATTAATTTCAAAAAAATTGGTGTAAAATATGGTTCGCGAGTCAAAGAAATCACTGATTGCGCTCGCAAAGGTGAGTGGAAAAAAATTGGCGAAAAAGAAATCGAAATTGCTGGTATAAAATTAATTGATGATGAGTTCGAAATTAAATTAATGACCAATAATCAAAACGATAAAAAATTTGTTATCGCAGCCCTTCAAACCAATGATTGCTTGGTTTCACTTGATATTGAAGTTACGCAAGAATTAGCCGATGAAGGTATTGCGCGTGATATTGTTCGGGCAATTCAACAAAGCCGTAAAACCGCTGATCTCAATGTTTCGGATCGAATTGAAATCATACTTTTTTCACCAAATAAAATGATTTTGCAAGTGGCAGAAAAATTTTCTTCCTACATAACTGCTCAGGTTTTAGGATTGAATTTAAAGGCTGCAAGCAACATCGAAGAAGTAAAATCAAAAGCAAAATTTTTCTCCGAAACCAAAATTGATGATGGAGAAATTGCCATCGGTATTAATAATTAATAGTGATTTTGTGTTTTAAAAAATTCAAAACAAAAAACATGCGCCCATCAAACAGAGCCCCAAACCAAATGCGCCAAGTCAGCATTGAAATCAATGTTAACAAATACGCCGAAGGATCATGCTTAATAAAATTTGGTAACACCCATGTTTTGTGCAACGCATCAGTCGAAGAGCGCGTGCCACCATTTTTAAAAGGCAAAAAACAAGGCTGGGTTTCGGCGGAATATTCGATGTTGCCGCGCTCTACTCACTCTAGGATGTCGCGCGATAATAATGGCCGTCCCAATGGTCGCGCGCTAGAAATTCAGCGTTTAATCGCAAGATCTTTGCGCTCAACTATTGATATGGGTAAGCTTGGCGAGCGTCAAATCACCATCGATTGTGATGTATTGCAAGCAGATGGCGGAACACGCTGCGCCTCAATTACAGCAGGTTTTGTGGCACTAAATTTAGCGGTGAACAAAATTCTCGCGCAAGGCATAATCAAAGAGAATCCACTTACTGGATCCGTGGCCGCAATATCTTGTGGCATCTACAATGGAGAGGTTATTCTTGATCTAGATTATGATGAAGATTCAAAATGTGAGGTTGACAGTAATTTTATTTTGAGTCAAAATGGTGAAATTATTGAAGTGCAAGCCACTGCAGAAAAAGGCTCGATGAGTTTTTTGCAGATGACAAAAATGTATGAGTTCGCTAAACAAGCGGCTTTAGAGCTATTAGAAATTCAGCAACAGGCATTAAAGCAAGTCGCGTAACACATTAATAAATATGGCGGGATAGCTCAGTTGGTAGAGCAGCGGGATCATAATCCGCGTGTCGGGGGTTCGATTCCCTTTCCCGCTACCATTTTTTCAAGACAATCTTCTAAAGACTGGTTTTTTACCCAGAAATATGCTCAAACAACACCGAAGATAAATATCTCTCACCGTAAGAAGGCAAGATAAACACAATTAATTTACCAATATTTTCTGGTCTATTAGCTACCTGAAAAGCAGCGAAAGCAGCGGCTCCAGAAGAAATTCCACATAGAATACCTTCTTTTAAAGCCATTTCTCGCGCGGTATTAACTGCGTCTTCGTTTGATACTGGTATAATTTCATCAATCAGGCTTGTGTCAAGGATTGATGGTATAAATCCAGCACCGATTCCTTGAATTTTATGTGGCCCTGGTTGACCACCAGCAAGAACTTGGCTGCCAGCGGGCTCAACTGCGATTGCTTTAAAATTTGGGTTGCGTTTTTTAAGTACCGAAGCAATGCCGGTGATGGTTCCGCCTGTTCCAACGCCAGAAATTAAAATATCAACTTTACCATCAGTATCGTTCCAAATCTCTTCTGCTGTAGTGCGCTGGTGAATTTCAACATTTGCCATATTAGTAAATTGTTGTAAAATAATTGAATCAGCAATTTCTTTTTGCAGCTCTTCTGCCTTAGCAATCGAGCCCTTCATGCCTTTTTGGCCTTCGGTTAAAACTAATTCTGCGCCATAGGCTTTTAGCAATTTGCGGCGCTCAATCGACATGGTTTCTGGCATTGTTAACACTAAACGATAGCCTTTAATTGCCGCCACAAAAGCAAGCGCGATGCCTGTGTTTCCTGAGGTTGGCTCAATTAATGTGGTTTTTCCAGGGGTAATTAATCCTTTTTTTTCAGCATCCAAAATCATGTTAGCGCCGATACGATCTTTTACTGAATTTGCTGGATTATAATATTCTAATTTTGCTACCACGGTAGCTTTTGATTGGTTGAGGCGATTGATTTGCACCAAAGGAGTGTT
>SHWK01000052.1 GCA_009693885.1 Rickettsiales bacterium | reverse complement strand
GCTAAAATTTGCGTGATTGATGATCCAAAAAAAATTTACGGAACACAAAATTTGCCCAAAGTTGATGCAATTGTTACAAACCTGCCAAACCTTGCTATCGCTGTGATAACGGCAGATTGTTCGCCAATTTTGTTGCAAGATCAAGAAGCAAAAGTTATTGCCGCAGTTCACGCAGGATGGCGCGGTGCTAAATCGGGTATTATCGCGGCAGCAATTTTTGCAATGAAAAAACTTGGCGCAGAGCCATCAAGAATCCGCGCCGATATTGGACCAATGATTCATCAAGAATCCTATCAAGTTGGCGAAGAATTCATCGCAGAATTTCTTGCTGAATCACAACAAAATAAAAAGTTTTTCAGCGCCGATAAAATATTGCCAAACCGCTACTTCTTTGATCTTCCAAGCTATGTAGTAGAAAAATTACAGCAAGAAAAAATCACTGATATTTGTGATATAAATATTGATACTTATGCTAATTTTAAAAATTATGCCAGCTATCGCAAAGCTGCCCATGATGGCACAGAAAATTTTGGCAGAAATATATCTTTGATTGTAATGAATTAAAGCGAAGGGAAATGGTGCCTGGAGAGGGAATTGAACCCCCGACACAAGGATTTTCAGTCCTTTGCTCTACCAACTGAGCTATCCAGGCATTTTTCATTTGAAAATGAAGAGTGCATAACCATAATGAAACTCTTTTATTTTGCAAGATTTCTAAGGTAATAATTAAAGCATTGATGGAAAACTTATCAGATTACTCAAATTATGTAGTGGCGGCATATATGGTCGCAATACTTGCTATCATTGGTCTCACCGTGGTTGTATCGATCAAATATTGGCGCTTAAAAAAACTACATAATGAAAAATAATTATAAAAGAAAACGCTGGATTTTTTTGGCCTCGGTATTTGTCATTTCTATTGTGGCACTAGGTTTTGTTATTTCTAATTTTCGTGATCAAATTGTTTTTTTCTACTCACCATCAGAGCTTCAGAGCCTTGACACTCTAAGAAAGATCACCAATAAACAAATTAGAGTAGGGGGGTTGGTGGTAGAAAAAAGCGTTACAAAAATTGATGCACTAACTACCGAATTTGTGATTACAGATTTAAAAGATGAGTTAAAAATCACCTATAGCGGACTGGTTCCAGATCTATTTCGTGAAAAGCAGGGAGTGGTTGCAAAAGGCAGATTAGATCGCGATAAAAATCAATTTATTGCAGAAGAATTACTAGTTAAGCATGATGAAAAATATATGCCTCCAGAAGTAGCTAAAAGCCTTAAAACAAAGGATTCTCTCGCTAAATAACCGCGCCTAAAGATCTCATCTAAAGATAAATCTATAAAATTGCAGCTATTTTATTTCGCGCGCAAGCACAGCTACATAAAATAGCTGCAATTTTATAGATTTATCTTTAGTGAATTGGCGGTTGTGGGTTGTTTTTATGGGCGCAAAAGTGTTATTCTAAGCTATTTTTCTAATCTTGCACTAGCGGCTTCAATCTTGCTCTCAAGCTCTTCCATAAATTCATTCTTCTTCAATCTTGGTTGAATTGGCTCAAGAAATTCTAGCGTAATTGTGCCAGATTTTTTGATCAACATACTTTTGCTCCAAAGTGCACCAGAGTTAAGCGCAACGGGCACTACCGGCACATCGCATGCAAGATAAAGCGCGGCAATTCCAACTTGATAAGGATATTGTGCAACATTGGCCCCAAAGGGAATCCGAGTGCCTTGCGGAAAAATCACGATATTATGCCCTTTGTGCAAAATAGATTTAGTTTGTCTGATCAGATTTTTCAAGGCCGAAGCGCCACCTTGACGATCAACCTTCACACCCGTCATTCTTTTTATAAACCAGCCATAAAAAGGCACTTTGAGCAATTCTTTTTTATAAACATAAGCAGGATGGCGGCAGAGTAGGTGAAAAATAATTGTTTCCCACGCCGATTGATGCTTGCAGGCAATAATGCAGGCGTTGCTTGGCAATTGATCGCGTCCAATGATTTTATAATCGATACCGTGAATCAGGCGCAAGAATAGCAAAATTGATTGCGACCAGATCTTGGCGCAGTCATCAGCAAGATTATCGTGTTTAATAAAGGGGAATATCGCAAAATAAATTACAACCATCGCGATTGTAGCGATGTAGAATAGTAGCCAGAAAATAATAGAGCGAATCAATGGCATAACAGCGAAAGGTTGATGGTGCCGAATGTCGGATTTGAACTGACGACCTACTGTTTACAAGACAGTTGCTCTACCACTGAGCTAATTCGGCTTATACAAACTAACCACAAAATTGATTTAGTTGTAAAGAAAGGAGCCTAGATTATTGACTTACTTCAATAAAAATCAATTAAAATTTTTAAATAAAATGCAATAAAAAAGCCAAGCTAACATTTGTTAGCTTGGCTTTTTATAAGCACTTGTAAAAAGTGAATTACTTTTTAGCAGGAGCTTTAACTTCAGCAGCAACTGCAGCAGCAACTGGAGCAGTAGCTTCTTTAGCAGCTACAGCTTTTTTAGTAGCTTTAGGAGCTTTAACTTCAGCTTTAGCAACTGGAGCAACAACTGCAGCTGGAGCAGCAGCAGTTGGAGCAGTAGCTTTAACTGCGTCAGTAGCGTTAGCTGAGAAAGCAAGCATAGAAGCAGCAACGATCAATGATAATGTTTTCATAGTAATTTTACTTAAATAAGTTTTTTATATTATAATATACCAAATTATTTCTAACCGGCTCCTCTTTGTAAATGTTTGAAAAATCATGTTTAAAGTGATTAATCAAGCGTTTCGCAAGATAAGGACGCACAAAAAATAGGGTTATTTTTTTATTTGTAAAGTGATTAATGCAAATTAAATTGTTACCAATTATTACATGTGAATAACTTTGCCGAATGCATCCAGTACGGCCTCATGCATCATTTCTGACATTGTTGGATGTGGAAAAATTGTATGCATTAAATCTTCTTCAGTTAATTCTGCTTGTTTTGCAATTACAAAACCTTGAATCATTTCAGTGACTTCAGCGCCGATAAGGTGCGCCCCGAGCAGCTCGCCAGTTTTTTCATCAAAAATAACCTTGATTAATCCTTCGGTTTCTGATGATGCAATAGCCTTTCCATTGGCTAAATAAGGGAAGCGACCCACTTTTATTTTGCGATTTTCTGCCAAGGCTCTTTTTTCGGTGAGGCCAACGGAGGCGATTTGAGGCATTGAATATGTACATCCTGGGATATTATCCTTTTTGATTGGATGAACTTTTTTTGCATCAAATTTGCCAATTTTGCTAGCGATTTTTTCAGCAGCAATCGTGCCTTCATGAGAAGCTTTATGCGCAAGCCACGGAGCGCCTGCCACATCGCCAATGGCGTAGATTCCCGCCTCATCAGTTTCGAGATAATTATTGGTTAAAATGCGACCTTTATCAAGCTTGATTTTGGTTTTTTCAAGGCCAAGATTTTCTACATTAGCAACGATTCCAACTGCCATGATAACCTTCTGCGCCTTGATTTCTTCTAGCTTGCCGCCGATTTCAACCAAAGCAGTAACGCCATCTTTAGATTTTTTTAATGCCTTCAAGCCAGCGCCAGTAAGGATTTTAATCCCTTGCTTCTCAAAAGATTTGCGCGCGATTTTTGAAATTTCTTCATCTTCAACTGGCAAAATAACATCGGCCATTTCAATTATTGTGACCTCTGCGCCCATGTTTTTGTAGAAGGAGGCAAATTCTACGCCAATTGCACCCGAACCAACAACTAGCAGAGATTGTGGTAGAGCCTTTGGTGTCATGGCTTCACGATAGGTCCAGATTTGTTCGCCGTCAGATTCCATGCCTACAATTTGGCGAGCGCGAGCCCCAGTTGCGATGATAAAATTTGTTGCTTCAATCTGCGCCACTTCTTTGTTATCGCGACTTACCGAGATTTTTTTATTGCTAACAAATTTTGCAAAACCATCAATAACTTCGATTTTATTTTTTTTCATTAAGGCCCCAATCCCAGTGCTCAGGCGCTTTGAGACTCCACGCGAGCGTTCAATAATTTTAGCAAAATCAAATTCAACTTTTTGTGCTGAAAAACCAAATTCACCAAGTTTATGTTGCAATAAATGATTAACTTCAGCGCTTTTCAATAAGGCCTTAGTAGGGATGCAGCCCCAATTTAAGCAAATTCCACCCATGTGATTTGCCTCAACAATTCCAACTTTTAAACCAAGCTGTGCAGCGCGAATGGCAGCAACATAGCCTCCAGGGCCTGCGCCAATTACACATAGATCAAATTTTTTTGCAGAATTTTCAGTTGTCATAAAAATGCAGATTGTTTTTTTAAAGAAAAAAATGTTAATATATACCAAACCTGATTCAAACCACCGATCTTTTTCAATCAGGTTTCGATATTCGGGATCCCCGCAAGTGGGGCGCCACCCGTGTGGCGAAAAAAATTTAAAATATACTAAATCGACTTCTTGAAGTTGATTTAGTATATGTCTATAAGCTCGCAGTCTAACGCTGCTTTGCAAAACATCAAATATTTTTCTTATGAATCTCGAAATTGATGCTTTACTCAATCAAATCAAGGGCTCGATTGAGCTGATTAAAAGGTGTCTTTGAACCGGAAAAATTACAAAACCGTTTCGATCTGCTAAAACAAAAGGCTGAAGACCCTACTTTGTGGGATAATACCAAAGAAGCGCAAAAAATTCTCAAAGAAAAAGCGCTGCTTGAAGATAAATTAGAGAAATTTTTTGGTGTTGAAAATGCGCTAAAAGATAATATTGAATATTATGATCTAGCCAAGAGCGAAGCGGATTCACAGCTTTTATCTGATATTGAAAAAAATCTCGTAACGCTCAAAAAACAAGTTGATCAATTTGAGATTGAAAGTTTATTCTCGCAAGAAAATGACTCCAATGATTGCTTCCTTGATATCAACGCTGGAGCAGGGGGAACCGACTCTTGTGATTTTGCTCTGATGTTACTTCGCATGTATGAACGCTTTGCTAATCGGCATAAATTCAAAGTCGAGATCGTTTCAATGGTTGATGGTGATGATGCGGGAATTCGTTCTGCAACCTTAAAAATCGCGGGTCGATACGCTTTTGGTTGGCTGCGAACCGAGATCGGCGTGCATCGTTTGGTGCGAATTTCACCTTTTAACGCTAATGATAAAAGGCAGACTAGCTTTGCTTCCGTCTGGGTTTATCCGCAAATTGATGATGATATTGAGATTGAAGTTCTTGATAAAGATTTGCGCATCGATACTTACCGCGCCTCAGGCCCTGGGGGTCAGCATGTTAATAAAACAGATTCGGCGGTGCGCATGACCCATCTTCCGACCAATATTGTCGTGCAATGCCAGAGTGATCGCTCGCAATTAAAAAATCGGGCAGAAGCAATGAAGATGCTAAAATCAAGGCTTCATGAGGCTGAAATGCAAAAAAAACGCCAGCAGCAAGATGCGCTTGAGGCCACCAAGACAGATAACAGTTGGGGCCATCAAATTCGCTCTTATGTCTTGCATCCTTATCAAATGGTGAAAGACTTGCGAACCGGCGTTGAAACTGGCAATACTCAAGCGGTTTTGGATGGGGAGATTGATGATTTTATTCGCGGGGCTTTGGTGCCGCGAGGTAGTGTATAAATAATAATATGGCTTTGTTCAGCAATGCGCGGGCCAGCGTTGCGTAAGCGCAGCGAAAGCACGCCCGCGAGGAGCGGCAAATTTTAATAACTGCGTAAGCGCAGCAAAAGCACGCCCGCGAGTAGCGGCAAATTTTAATAACTGCGTAAGCGCAGCAAAAGCACGCCCGCGAGTAGCGGCAAATTTAATAAATCTATGCGTTGTCCATTTTGTGGAAATATTGAAACTCAGGTGCGCGATAGCCGAATTCCTGATGATGGAGAATCGGTGAAGCGCCGCCGTTATTGCACTGCCTGCGATTCGCGTTTTACAACTTATGAGCGCGTGCAATTGCGTGAAATTATCGTCATCAAAAAAAATGGCGATAAAAAAATTTTTGATCCAGAAAAATTACGCAAATCAATTTCAATGGCGGTGCGCAAACGGCCCGTTTCTGATCTGCAGGTTGAAAAATTAGTCAATAATATTGTGCGGCAACTTGAGGTTGAAGGTGAATCAGAAATTTCTTCAATGCGCATTGGCGAAATGGTGTTGCAAGCGCTCGAGAAGCTTGATAAGGTTGCCTTCGTAAGGTTTGCTTCGGTTTATAAAAATTTTGAAAAAGCTGATGATTTTCAGAAATTTATTAAAGCGATTACTAAGGAATAAACATGAAAAAAGAAGCTTTAAAATTTTATTTAGATAATGATTTAAGTGAAATAATCTCTGAAAAATCACAAAATCATTTTTTAGCTCTTGATAAAAAACCTGTGGAAGCTAAAACAAATGCAATTGGATTAGCAACAAAAATAAATGCAATAAATCCAGCAATATCAACCTCTCAAGCCCTATCAACTTTGGCAAAAAAATCGCAACAAAATTCGCTAGTAGAAATTTCTGCTAGCGCAAATGACGCAAATCAAGAGCAAAAATTTGTTCCACTAAATGAAATTGTCGCCGCTGCAACAAAAGCCGCACAAGCAGCAAAAACAATAGCCGAACTGCGCAAAGCAGTAGAAAAATTTGATGGCTGTGGATTGAAAAAAATGGCAACCAATACTGTTTTTGCTGACGGAAATCCTGATTCTGAAATTATGGTAATCGGCGAAGCGCCCGGCAACCACGAGGATCTACAAGGTATCCCATTTTGCGGCGATAGCGGAAAATTGCTCGATGATATGTTTCGCAGCATCAATTTAGATCGCACCAAACTTTATATTACCAATGTGATTTTTTGGCGACCACCCGGAAACCGCCGCCCCACCGATGAAGAATTAGCAATTTGCCGCCCATTTGTTGAAAGGCATATTCAGCTTTTTAATCCGAAAATTATGATTTTGGTAGGATCAACCTCAATGTCGGCAGTGCTAGGAATCAACGATCCAGTGACAGGTGTGCGCGGAAAAATAATCGATTTTGCCGCAAGTTTTATGCCGAAAAAAATCAAAACTTTTGTGGTGTTCCACCCATCTTATTTGATGCG
>SHWK01000051.1 GCA_009693885.1 Rickettsiales bacterium | reverse complement strand
TGGAGGAGAAAGAGGGATTCGAACCCTCGATACAGTTACCCGTATACTTTCTTAGCAGGAAAGTGCCTTCAGCCGCTCGGCCATTTCTCCATTCTTTTGAAGTGAATCTTTTAGAAAGGAAGTGAATTATATAAACAACTTGCTTTTTTACAAGCTGTTTTGATTTATTTTATTGCATTTACCGCAAAGCTTACAACCACAGAATCAGCAATGCCATGCGCATTTGCAGGATCTTTTGCTCCTATTGCAAAATCAGAGCGCTTAATTGTGGTTGATCCAACAACTTTAGCTTTTGCTGCAGAATATTCTTCTAAAGTAAATTCTAGAATGGTTGCAACCGCTTTGCCTTTAATGGTTAAATTTCCTTCAGCAGTATATTTTTTATCGGAAATTTTAGTGAATTTATTAGCGGTAAAAATTGCTTTTGGAGAATCTTTGGCAGAAAACCAATCTATAGCTTGAAGTGTTAAAGCTGCACCAGTCGTTGATGATGCGACAGAGGCAATATCAACTTCAATCTCAATTGTACTGGTTTTTAATTGTGTTGGATCAAAATTTATTTTTCCAAAAAACTTTTTAAATGAGCCTAAAACTTTTGAAGAATTTTGTGTTGTCGCAAATTCAATTTTGCTTTGATCAGGAATTATTTTCCATTCTGTGGCAGTTGTGATAAAAGGCATCATCAAGAATAAAACAGTGAAAAAATATAATTTTTTCATAGTTATATTTATTTTGATTCAGTTTTACCGTCAAGCACTGCAGCCTCTGCTTCGATCAATAATTTTACATAATCACCAACTGAAGGAATGGCATAGTCGATTCCAAAATCAGAACGCTTGATAAGAGCTGTGGCAGTAAAGCCCGCAGTTCTTATTTGAGAAATTGGATTAATGGCAATTTTGTTTAATTTTACATTTAAAGTAACTGGTTTTGTAACGCCTAACACAGTTAAATCACCAATAACTTTTGCAGTATTTTTGCCAGAAATTGTAACTTTTTTGCTAACAAAAGTTGCGGTAGTGAATTTTTCGATGTTGAAAAAATCATTGCCTTTTAAATGATTATCAAAATTAGAATATCCAGTAAAAAGATTTGCCATTTTTACCGTAACATTAACTTGGCTTTTTGCGGGGTTTTTTTCATCAAGAGTTAAATCTCCTTCAACTTCTGAGAATTTTCCGCTTGGATTTGAGAAGCCAAAATGGTTTGCGGTCCACACAATCGAGGTGTGGTGTGGATCGAATTTATAAGATTCTGCAGCATTAGTAGAGAATGCAAATAAGGCTAGAGTGCTTGTGAGAAGTAGTTTTTTCATAGTTTTTTTAGTTTTTAGTATTGCTTATTGGTTCAGAGTTAGTGATTTTTTTTCTTTTAGAATAAAGATCAGCAAAATCAATGGGATCAATCATTAGTGGCGGAAAGCCGCTATCACTAGTAAGGTTAGCAATTAATCTTCTGATAAAAGGAAATAGTAAATTTGGGCAATAAATTAGTAAAATTTGCTCAATCATCTCGGCTTCAATGTTTTGTAGACCGAATAGACCAGCATAAGAGACTTCGCAAAGGAAAATCTTGTGATCTTTGGTTGTGGCATTGGCTGTAATTTTTAGAATTATCTCATAAATTTCATCAGAAATTTTTTTAGCGTCAATATCGATAGAGAGGTCGATATCTGGTTTTCCTTGGTTAGTTAGGAAGATTTGGGGGCTAGATGGGGTCTCAAAAGAGAGATCTTTAACATATTGTGAGATAACTTTTATATTAGACATTGATTATTTTTTGCAGAAAAGGTTAATTATTAGTAATAAAAACTAATCAATTTTTAAGACATGTCAAATCAGATTTTACAAAATTTGCGTATTTTGCTTCAAACACCCGATCTTGCTTCAAAAAAATGGATATATGAGCAATACGATAGTCAGGTGATGAATGATACGCTTTATGTTCGTGGAGATGCTGCGGTGGTAAGGGTTCATGGTGGTAAAAAAGCTTTGGCGATTACTACAGATTGCACGCCGCGCTATGTTGACGCTGATCCTTTTGAAGGTGCTAAACAAGCGGTTGCAGAAACATATCGCAATATTTCTGCTGTCGGTGGAAGGCCTCTTGCGATCACTAACTGCCTCAATTTTGGCAATCCACAAAAACCAGAAATAATGGGGCAAATTGTGCGTGCAATCAAAGGAATCAACGAGGCGTGCCTTGCGCTTGATTATCCAGTAGTTTCGGGCAATGTATCTCTTTATAATGAAACTGATGGAAAGGCGATTCAGCCTACTCCTGCAATAGGCGGTGTTGGTCTGCTAAAAGATTCAACCCAAAGATGTAGTGCTAATTTTAAATCACTTGATGATGAAATTTTTATTATTGGAAAAACCGCGGGGCATATTGGTTCTTCGCTTTATGAGCGTGAAATTTTAAAAATTGAGAATCGTAATCAGCCGCCGCAAGTTGATTTAGCTGAAGAAAAGAAAAATGGTGAATTTGTGCGTGATCTTATTGCAACTAATATTATCAATGCTTGCCATGATATTTCTGATGGTGGGTTGTTGGTTGCTTTATTTGAAATGTGTTCTGATAAACTGGCGTGCGATATTGATATTGCTGAGTTAAGGGCAATAACTGATATCAATGATAATGAATTATTTTTTAGTGAAGATCAGGCGCGCTACATTGTGGCTCTAGATCCATTGCTAGTATCTAATTTTATAAAATTAGCCAAAGAAAATAACATCTCAATTTTTAAAATTGGATCTGTAATAAAAGATAAAATAAAATTCGTTTCAAGTCTTGAAAATCAAGAACTTGAGGCTGAAATAATAGAATTAAGAAAACTAAATGAAGAGTTTCTAGTAAAAAAGTTCTCATAAAAAATGGCAACAAAAACTTTTAGATATAGCGCTTTAATCATCAAGCTTATTACCAAAATTACTGGTTCGAAATTTCTGGTCGAAGGACTAGAGAATTTGCCGGATAAGCCGGTTATGTTTGTGGCTAATCATTTTACGCGCTTTGAAACTTTTCTTATTCCATATTTAATTTATCAAAATACTGGTAGGCAGGTGCGCTGCCTAGCTGATTCCTCATTATATCATGGAATATTCGGCAGATTTCTTGAAATGGTTGGCGCTATTTCTACCAATAATACTCATCGTGATCGCATTATTATTAAAGATTTAATCACCGCTGAATATGATTGGATGATTTATCCAGAAGGAAGTATGATTAAAAGCAAAGAAACGGAAAAGCGGGAATTATTTATTCATCACACCCCACATCGCACTGGCGCAGTTCGCACAGGTTCCGCAGTTTTGGCGTTGAAGGCGCATCTCTATCGTCAAGATATTATTGAGGCCCATCAAGGCAATAAAAAAGAGATTCTTGATGGTTTTAAAAAAGTGCTTAATGTTGAATATAATGAAAATTTCAAAAATCTCGATGTATATATCGTTCCTTTATCGGTAAGTTATTATCCAATTCGACCAGGCAAAAATCGTATCAAAATTTTGGCACAAAAATTAGTTAATAATCTCTCTGAGCGCGCAGCAGAAGAGCTTGAAATTGAAGGAAATCTCTTATCTTTGGCCGAAATCAATCTGCATTTTGGTAAGCCAATCAGCATTGCAGAATATGTAAAATCAGCGCGTGAACTCATCTATCAGATTCCAGTTATTAAAAACGAAACCAAAACAAATTTTGTTATAAAATATTTTAAAAATCGCCTTACAACGGATTTTATGACAAAAATTTATTCTGATTTACAAATCAATCTTGATCATATTTTTAGTGCGGCAATTCAACATATTGCAGAAAAAGAAATTTCTATCGATCACTTAAAAAGAATCATCTATATCTCAGCTTTAATGATTAAAAAAAGTGACAAATACCGTTTAAATCAAAGCATTGTAGAAGAAAATCTTTTTAAAATTCTTACTGATGAAAAACATGCAGAATTTTATAGTGTCTTTCAATTAGCAAAAAATATTGGTGATATTGAAGAGATGGAGGGGGGAATAATTCATCTTCATAAAAATCTTTTAAACAAAGATTATGATTTTCATTATATCAGAATACAAAATACTTTGCGTGTAATTTATAATGAGTTTTCATTGCTAGAAATTGCAAAAAATATTGTTAGAAGAACTTGTAAAATGTCGTTTGATGATTTGCGTAAACTTACTTTTGATAATTTGTGTAAAAAAGATCAAGAAATCTATGAGACAGATTATCAAATTTATTTTGATAAAAATTTCTCTAAAGATAAATCCGTTGGAAGGCCATTTTTTCTAAATTCGCAAATAAAAACTTCGTTAAAAATTAGAAAAACTGGCATTCTAATTTGTCATGGCTACAAATCTTCCCCCGCAGAAGTTGCGGCTTTGGCAAGTTTTTTTAATGGTTTTGGTTTTAAGGTTTATGTTGTAAGACTTAGAGGGCATGGCACTTCGCCAGCTAATATAAAAGATGTTTCATGGCAAGAATGGTATGATTCTTTGCAACGTGGCTATGCAATATTGCGTAGTATTTGCTCTAAAGTTATTGTGGTGGGATTTTCAACTGGGGGGCTTTTGAGTCTTGTTGCGGCATCTCATAAAACCCATGGATTATCGGCGATAGTATCAATTAATGCCGCTCTAAAACTAAAAAGCATTCGCGCTAAAATGGTTCCTGGTATAAATATTTGGAATGAAATGCTGGAAAAGTTGCATATTGAACATGGTAAGCTTGAATATGTTGATGATATTCCAGAAAATCCTGATTTTAACTATAGTAGAAATTATTTAAAAGGTGTTGAAGAACTTGAAAAATTAATGGAAGAGTGTCACGAATCTTTGGAAAAAATTTTAGTACCAACCTTAATTATTCAAGCCGCTCAAGATCCTGTGGTCGATCCGATAAGTGGTAAAATGATTTATGAAAATATTAAATCAAAAAATAAAATGCTATTTGAGCCTGATTTTAAAAATCATGTGATTATCAATGGAGATAGGAAGGAAGAGGTTTTTGCCATGATCAAAGAGTTTTTGCATACATTAAATTTAGTTTAAAAATTTAAAAAATGACACATTTAGTTCATTATGAAAAGTAAATTTTTTAAAACACCAGATCCAGATCAAGAAAATGAGAAAGAGGCCCAAGAAGATGCGGATGTGTCATCTGGTGGGCCCTTAATTGCTGCGGCAAAAAAAGGTAAGTTGCTCATTATTGTAGCCTCAACTCTTTTGGTTGTAGGAGTTGTTTATTTTTTATTTTTTAAAACTGATAACAAAGCAAAAGACAAATTAGAAGAAGTTTCTATTTCAACTGCTCCAACTCGTGATTCTTCCGTGACAAGAAGTGATGGTAAATCTTTGTATGAAATAGAAAAAAAGGAAGAGAGGCCAAAGCAAGATGTCGATTTATTAGAAAAGCCAAAAACGCCTGATGTTCCAAAATTGCCACAATTAAAAAGTGATGATAAGGATGACGAGCTTGTTGCTGCAGATTTAATCGAGAAGCCAAAAGAAGAGCCTCAGCCTATATCGCCAGAGTTATCAAGGGAAATAGCCACTGCTCCAGCATTGCCTCAAATACCATTGCAACCAGGACAACAGACTGCGGCAGCGCAAGCAAATGGCGCTCAACAGGCTCAGGCAGAGTTAAAAATCAGCGATCCAAAATATGCTCCAATTATTGTTGTATCAGGTGGAGCTGGTCCAGCTCTTGGTGTTGGCTATGATAAAAATATTATTTCACTCGGAGATAGCGCGATACAAAAACTTGATAAAACGAAGGTTGTTGTTAAAACAACCTTCGTTGATAATAGGACTAATGTGGTAGCGCAAGGTAAGTTGCTTACTGCGGTATTAGAAACAGCAATTAACACCGAAGTTCCTGGTTCGGTGCGGGCAATTGTTAGTCGTGATGTTTATGGTGAGGCTGGCAGTGAAGTCTTGATTTCTCGTGGCTCGCGTTTATTTGGAACCTATTCAAGTCAAATAGTTCGCGGTCAGGGTAGGGTTCAAATTACTTGGACGCGTTTAATTAGGCCAGATGGCGTTGATATGGCGATCTCATCGGTAGCCTCCGATCAATTCGGCCGCGCTGGTATTCCAGGGGATGTGGATAATAAATATGGATCAACGATTGCTAACTCCTTACTAACCAGTATACTTGCGGTTAGTGGTGTAGCTTTGGCAGAAAGCTTAATTGGCGGTAGTGGCTCTAACACTACAACCACAAATCCGCAGCAAGGCACAACCACAACAACAGGCAATGCTTCAACGCAAGCAGTTTATAATGTTAGTAAAGCAATTACTGATACGGTAGGAAAAATTGTTGGTGAAAATGTTAATGTTACTCCAGCAATTAGAGTGCCTCAGGGTACCAGAGTTACTGTTATCGTAAATGCAGATATGAATATTCCTTCTATGGCAAAAAAATAAAATGAGTGAATCAAAGAAAATTATTAATCTACATTTAATTTCTGACTCAACTGGAGAAACCCTGATTTCTGTGGCTCGCGCCGTGATGTCGCAATTTGAAAATGTCGAAGCTAAAGAATTTATGTGGCCGTTAACGCGCACCAAAGCGCAAATTGAAAAGGTCAAAGAATCAATCACCCAAAGCCCTGGTATTGTTCTTTATACAATTTTAGAAGATGATTTAACTGAATCTATCAAAAAACATTGTTCTGATTTGCAAATTCCTTATGTTCCAGTTTTAACGCCAATTATTGCGACCTTTTCAAACTATCTGGGGATGAATATTAGTAATGTGATAGGCCGCCAGCACTTGCTTGATGATCAATATTTTTCTCGTGTTGAGGCGATAAATTATACCATGAACCACGATGATGGGCAGGCTCATTGGGATTTATATGATGCTGATATATTGTTAGTTGGGGTTTCGCGCACTTCTAAGTCTCCAACTAGCATCTATCTATCTTGCCGTGGATATAAAACGGCCAATATTCCGTTTGTTAGTGTAGAAACCGTGCCACCAAGTATTTTTGATTTGAAAAAACCATTAATTGTTGGTTTAATTATTAATCCTGAAAAATTAATCCAAATCAGACAAAGTAGATTAATTTCACTTGGACAAGAAACGCCAACCGATTATATTGATC
>SHWK01000050.1 GCA_009693885.1 Rickettsiales bacterium | reverse complement strand
CTCTCAATTAAAAATAAATCTTTATTGTGGAACGAAGAGTTGGTCGGATATTTTGAGTTGGATAATATATTTTTAAATTCTTTTGCCGCAGTTGCTTCTGCGTTAAAGCGTGAGGAGAGTAGGGGTGCGCATTATCGCGATGATTTTCCCGCAAGAAATGATAAGGAGTGGATGAGGCATAGTTTGGTAAGAATTCATAGTGAATTAGCGGATTTAACGCATATTGAATTTTCGACCAAAGATGTTATTTGTAGTGGTGGCTAGTGGTTTTTGACTTAGCGAGGCACTTTTTAATTTTGGTCTGATGCAAAATCTAAATCAATTTTTAACTGCTTTAGATCAATGTTCAAAGGAAGATCCTCGCACTTAATATTTTTTTCTACTAACCCCCATATCCATTATTTTGACTAGAAATTATTATAGGTGGTCTCAGTCTAGTTGATAAGAAGCTATTAAGAAAATTAATACCGAAGATTAAAAAAATAACGCTGTAAGTTGTTATATGTGCGGCAGCGCCAATTACAACCCACTTTTCATCTCAAAACTCATTTTAGAATCAAGCTTTATTGTGTTATCAAGATATTGTGCCATCACACTATCTTTGCCTTCATCGCTAAAATAAATATGCGAAGATGAAACGATTCCTGACATTAAATCCCACGTTGGATCAACATTGATCCACAACCCATTTATGTAAATCATGTTCCACGCGTGACCTTCGCATTGATTATATTCACCACAAGCACCACCTTCAATAACTAATGAAGGAATGCCCGCAATTCGCGCTAGACCGCTATAAAGCCTAGCATATTCAGTGCAAACCCCAGTTGGATTTTGTAAAATCTGCTTAACATTTGGCAGTCTTCCTGTATAGCGCACATCATATTTTATAAATTTATGAACAAATCGACCAATTTTAGCATAAAGGGGCAAATCATTATATGCTGGATTTTGTTTGATTTGTTCTAAGATAGGTGAGAGTAAGGCAAATTCATCTTGAGTATATTTTAAATACTCATTTGGATCACGAATAATTGGAGTGCGATTGATTGTTCCTGTAGAAATTTTAGCTTTATTTTCGATGGTTATTTCTTTTGATAGGCTGTTAAATTTAAGAATTGTATTATTGGAATTAGCGCTTTTTTCAATCGCTGGCACGCTTGATTCAGTAACTAGATAATCAACTTTTTGACCAGCATTTTGAAAATAAATCGGTGAAGTGATTGTGATGTTTCCTAAAGATTTATCAGCGCTTACTTTGACCTTAACATTAACATCCCAGACGCTTTTTGATGGGGTTAATTTTATTACTTCTTGCACCCCATTTTGCGGAACAATATTTCTATAAATAAAGCTATTATTCTTTTTGGTCACATTAGGATTTAAGGTTGCCGATTCTAAATATCCGGGGAAATTGATTACAACTTCAGCCTTTGCATTGGCGGCAAAATTTGGAATAGCAATAGCCTCTTGACGCAGATATTCATTGATTTTGCTATATTTTTCTTCGTAAGAAAAATATATAGAAACAGAACTATTATTTGGCTTATCTTGAGGAAAATTAACTACTAAAACATTGTTATCGAATGAAAAATTAGAATCCTGATTATCGCATAATACTCGCATCATTTTGATTTTCCTTTTTCCATCAGAAACAATTGACAGCGCTGTCATTACTTGATTTGCTGGTATATTAGTGATTTTGCCTTGCACAAAAACCTCGGAGATTTTCCCGCTTGCAGTTAGTGTTACATTTTCTCTCCAATCAGAAATTATAACATCAGCAAAAGCTGGTAAAGGAAGTAAAAATAAAATCAGTAATAGGCCTTCTAATAAGCATTTTTGTGGATTGAGTGATCGAAATAACATCATTTTTCTGTGATTAATTGAGTCATCTTATTGCAAAAAGGATATTTATATATTGTCTTTTCTAGACATACAAATCTTTATAAACTAAAAAGCTCATAATCGTAATTAAGTCTCAAGAAACAAGAATAGTATGTTTTTAAAGAAAATTCGCAAAAGAATAGCGCTTGGTGATGATGTAAAATTCATCACAATTGCATTTATAAAAATATTTGTCGCAAAAACCCTGATTTTATGGTTGTCAATATTATTGGCGGCAGATGGTAGGGGCACCTATGTTCAATTTCCAATTTTTTATAGCTGGTTGGCTTTGCCAGCATTTTTAGATCTATCGCACGAATCTATAGAATGGAAAATCTATTCTTATTCAGTGCCAATTGCCTTCTTTGTCGTTTCTTCAGTGCTAGCGCTGATATTGTGGTTTAGGCCAAGAGAAAAAAGAAGAAAGGGCAGTTCAAAGCGTCAAAATTCGGGAAGAAAAATTTTATATGGAGTTCTTACCACTCATTTTGCTGGCGTTATAGCCTGTATTGCAACTGCGGAATATTATGGTGCGCCGCTATCAACTTCTATAGTGATTAAGCTTGGCGGTGCCGCAATTGCCCTAGTGGTGAGCTATTTTTTCTGGAAGTTATTTTTTAACATTGCAGATTATCGCAGAAAGAAAGATTAAGTTCATCGCGATTTAAAACCAGATGTCTACTATTTCATTATTCTGGCAAAAAAAAGATTCACGATTCCCACTATCAAAAATATTTCTAAAATATCGCAGTGCAAAGCAAATAAAAATGCAGTCGTAATGCTTGCTAATATCATTAATAAAGTATTAAGAATATTGCCTGCAGCGATGATTCGTGATAAATATTTTGCTTCTGAAATTTTCTGCACAAGTGCATAAAGTGGAACAATATATATGCCGGCAAATATAGTGATAAAGAGCAATCCAGCAAGAATAAACCAGTTCTGGACATTGCTTGATAAAAACTCTTTCAAGCCAATTAATTGAGTAGATTGACCAGATAGATTTGCAAATGAAATATTATAAAAATAACTTGCTGCGCAAAAAATTATTATTCCAGCGGTGATGCCAATCGAGCCAATAGGAACAAGTTTTGCGGTGATTTTTCCTTTTAATAATTTATTGCATATTAGCGAACCTGCGCCAATTCCTAGTGAAAAAATTGTTAAAAATAAAGTTACAATAAATTCGTCGCCATGAATAATATTTTTGGTATAAATTGGAAATAGCGATAAAAATACTATACCAACAAACCAAAACCACGAAATGCCAATTATTGCACGCCAAATTGTTTTTTCTTCGCTTGCATAATTAATAATTTTTTTAGTTTGTTTTGGGATATTAAAACTGATTTTTAGTTTTGTGTCAGCTATAGCAGAACGAGGAATGAAAAGACTGCTTGTCCATCCAATAACGGCAAATAAAATCACTGCAACGGAGATAATTTCTATGCCATTTTCATAGCGAATTACAATTCCACCAAACATTGTGCCAAGCAAAATTGCTAGAAAAGTTCCGCCTTCAATTAAAGCATTTCCTTCAATCAATTCATTATTTTTGAGATGTTCTGGAAGTAAGCTATATTTTAATGGGCCAAAAAAAGTTGAGTGAGTTCCCATCAAAAATAACAGAGTTAAAAGTAGATAAATATTTTGAAAATAAAATCCAACAAAACAAAAAATCATAATAAGAATTTCGGCGATTTTTATGATCTGAATTAATTTTGATTTTTCATATTTATCGGCAAATTGGCCCGCGATAGCAGAAAATAAAAGAAATGGAAGAATAAATAATCCAGAAGCGATTGAAATCATCGTGGGCAAGCTAATTTCAAGCTTTGAGCCCACATCATAAGTAAGCCAAATTAGTAAGGCATTCTTAAAAACATTATCATTAAATGCGCCAAAAAATTGCGTGATAAAAAGTGGAAGAAATTTTTGTGATTTTAAGAGATGTTGATTTTGTTCGAACATCTAAAACTCCTTTCTGCGAAAATCAAAAAAGGCCATAAAGAGCATCATCGCAATATAAATTAACGATTGTAGCGCAATTATTTTAACGCGTGAAAAATCTGTCACGCCATAAGCCAACCATTCACTTTGGGTGAATAAATCTAGCCTTGGAAAAGCTAGTGAAATAATCTTTAAAATTGAAGGTAATAAATGGTTTTTAACTTGCACAAAATCTTGTGGCAGATTAATCGCTAAAACAAAAATCCCCATCAGGCGAGAGATTAGATAAAAAGCCAGCGTAGAGAGTATTGATGAAAAAGAATTGCGCATAATAAGTGAAGTTAAAATCGCGAAAGAAATCACAATCCACATCTCAGCAAATAAACTTAGCGACCATATTAAAATTCCAATTTTATTAACTGTAGCGAGAATAAAAATTGCCGTAATTAATGGTATTAAAATCAGCGCCGTTGTAAGTAAAAAACCAACAAGATAAGACAGAATAAATTGCTCGCGTGAAATATTTTTTGCTAAAATAAATTCTACTTCTTTGTTGGCAAAGGCGCGATTGATACTGAGGCAAACAAATAAAATCATGCCAAGAATTATTATAACTCTGCTAGTGCCTGCAATGTAGGCGAGAGTAGTTTGTTCCGCTTCTACTAAAACGGTGCTACCTAAAAAAATTGATAAAGCAAATGATGAAAGAAGTGCGATAAAAATGCCAAGATAAAGCTTGTCTCTAAGGCCGGTGAGAAGGATGTATTTTATGATGGGTTGCATTTTAAAAATGTTTGCAATTTTTTATAAAAGATTTTTCTTGGCGAATTTAGAAAAATTTTCTACGATTGCTATCAAAAGTTTCTTGTAATTCGCGATCAATTTTATTGATGGGCGATCCGCTATTTACTATAGTTGCTTTGATAAAAATGACGGTCTCGATAATTTCAGAATCTTTTGCGGATGATTTAAAAAGATATCCAAGAATTGGAATTCTTTGCAAGAATGGAATGCCGCTATCAGTGTTTGCAATATTTTCAGACATTAAGCCGCCAATAACAATAACATGGCCCGTTTGTATTTTTGCAATAGTGGCGAGCTCACGAGTTTGAATAACGGGCACTTTATTTTCAAAAGTAATAACGCCAGTATCAGGATCTTTTGGGCTTGCAGGGTCAACAACGGTGCCAGTTTTAATTGTAATTTTTGGCTTGATATTCAGAGTTACTTCGCCAGTTTTAAGATTGATTGATGGTACGATATTAAGCTCAACGCCGACATTTTCCTCTTGTTTTGTAGAGGTAAGAGTTTGCGTATTTACGGCGGCGTTGCCAGTTGTGGTAGAGGTGTTTTGGTTGCTATCAATCTTAAAATATACTAATTTGTTGGTAAAATTAAGAGTAGCCTTTTGATTGTTAATAGCGTGAATTCTAGGGCTAGAAAGAGTATGTGTAGTACCAAATGTTTCTAGGGCGCTAATAGAGGCGGTGATATCAGAGTTGAATAATTCACTGGTGATAAAGCTAAGTGGTTGCGCGGCAGAAAATCCATTGGTTGAGATAATATTATTTTTACTGCCAAAAGAGCTCCAATTAATGCCGGTTTTAAAGGCGTCGGTTAGTTTTACCTCAACAACTTTTGCTTCAATTAAAACCTGGGCCGAGGCGTTTTCTTCAACATTGGCAAGGTATTTGGAAATTTCTACATGTTCAGCTTTTGTAGCAAAAATTGATAGAATTCCAGCGGTTTTATTGGGGGTAACAATACTTTTTGCAAGTGTTGCGGTGCTGGTTGGAGTAACGGTGGCCTTGGTTGTGCCATCAGCTGCTACAACGGAGGCTGATGCTGCATTGATGGTTGCAGAAATAGCGTTTGTTGCTGCGGAAGTGGTGTTGGCACTATTAGATAATAAAGCCGTGATATTAGCTTGAACATCGGTCCATAAATTGCTGCCTTCAGAAAGATAATCAACAGAATAATTTATGGTATAAGGTGTATCGCGTTCAAAATGCAATATACCTTTATCATAGCTGTAGCGCAGCTTGCCAAGGGTTGCAATGCGATCGATAACTTCACCCAAATGGCGATTAGTAGCATTAATAACAATGCCTCCAGAGATGCTGGGATCAAGGTCTACATCGATTTTTGCTACGCGTCCAAGTTCAATCAAAACATCTTTTAATGGCACTTGATCAGTAACAGCAAATGAAATTGTTTTGCTGGTAACGGTGTTAGGTGGGGGGGCGACCACAATTAATCGTGATGTACTAGGAATTGGAGCTTCTTCGCTATTTTGTTTTACTAATTCGCGATTCTTTTTATCTTTTCTAACATCTCTAATTAAAGCTTTATTAAAATCACCTTTACTTAATCCGGTCGTTAAATCAAGTGGATCAACCTTGTCTTGAGAGCAAGAAAATAAAACAGCAATCAGGCATGTTAGCAGAAGATTTTTTGCTTTATTTGAAAAATACACAGTAAATAATTTTAATTAATTTTTAGGAATGGTAAGTAGAGATTTTTATTTTATCAACGAGAAGAATGATTTAATTTTTTGAAACAGTTTTTGCAGCGATATTTATGCCTTATTGATTTATAACAAAAAAAGTGTTACTATAGCTAAATATGAATTTTATTAACTAATTTTCTAAACGGTGCTTAAACAACAAGATAAAATTTTTACCAATCTTCAAGGGCTTGAATCCCCTAATTTAGCTGCTGCGTGCAAAAGAGGAGATTGGAATGATACCAAAAAATTTCTCGATCATGGTGCAGAATGGTTGATTTCGCAAGTCAAAGATTCTGGCTTGCGCGGCCGTGGTGGTGCTGGCTTTCCCACTGGTATGAAATGGTCATTTGTGCCAAAAAAAGCCGATCCAAAAGAAGGAAAACCACATTATCTAGTAGTCAATGCTGATGAGTCTGAACCCGGAACCTGTAAGGATCGCGAGATTATTCGTCGTGATCCACATAAACTTCTAGAAGGTTGCTTGCTTGCTGCACGCGCAATTAACGCCAACACTTGCTACATCTACATTCGGGGTGAATATTATAATGAAGCGGTGACTTTGCAAAACGCAATTGATGAAGCTTACGAAGCAAAATTAATTGGCAAAAATGCCTGCAATAGCGGTTGGGATCTCGATATTTTTGTTCATCGCGGGGCAGGTGCATATATTTGTGGTGAAGAAACTGCATTAATAGAAAGCCTTGAAGGCAATAAAGGTCAACCGCGCTTAAAGCCGCCATTTCCAGCCTTGATTGGGCTTTATGGTTGCCCAACTGTT
>SHWK01000049.1 GCA_009693885.1 Rickettsiales bacterium | reverse complement strand
ATTTCCCAATGAATTTTCCAATACTTCCAATTGTTGATGCTACTCCCATTCTAATTAATCTCTAAAGTTAATAAATTGTAGCGGCAACTCATAACTGCCTGCGCGCAGCATGGTCATTATTTGCTGCAAATCATCACGATTTTTGCTTTCTACCCTCACCTCATCGCCCCTGATTGAGCTTTGCACTTTTAATTTTTTCTCTTTGATTTGTTTATTAATCTCTTTAGCAACTTCTTGCTCAATGCCATTTTTTAATTTTACTTCTTGGCGCAAACTATTACCGCTGGCCGCTTCTTCTTTTTGAAAATCGAAAGCCTTTGGATCTATTCCTCGCTTAACTCCGTGAGTTTTAATAGAATCGCGAATTGCTCCCATTTTATAAGAATCTTCTGCCGCTAATTTGATGATATTTTCTTTGTGATCAACTTCAATTGAAAATTTTGCCGCTTTAAAATCATAGCGATTAGTAAGCTCGCGCAGCACAGAATTGATGGCGTTGTCAATTTCTTGCATATCTATTTTTGAAACAATATCGAAGCTAGGCATAATAAATTTTATAAATTAGTATTTTTACCAAGGATTACACAAATTTTATACAATCCTCGGCATTATAACATATTTTTAGGCATTTGCCAAGGCATTTTTTAAATCGATAATTAGATCATCAATATGTTCAAGCCCAACTGATAGGCGACACATTGATTGGCTAATGCCGATTTTTTCTTGCTCTTCACGCGAAATATTCGAGTGAGTAGTGGTTGCCGGATGCGTAATCAATGATTTAGCATCACCAAGATTATTTGAAATGTCAATAATTTGCAGGTGATTCATGAAGTTGAAGGTGGTTTTTTTGTCGCCTTTTACTTCAAATGCAATCATTGCGCCGCCGTTAATCATTTGCTTTTGCGCCACATCATATTGCGGATGTGATTTTAGTTGCGGATATAAAACTTTGGCAATTTTTGGATGCGATTCTAAAAACTGTGCCACCTTTAGGGCATTAGAGCAATGCCGCTCCATACGCAGTGAGAAAGTTTCAAGAGATTTATAAATTATCCACGCATTAAATGGGCTCAAGCAAGGCCCTGTATGGCGATGAAATGGTAATAAAATTTCTTTGATGAATTTCTCAGAGCCTAAAACACAGCCACCGAGAGTTCTGCCCTGCCCATCCATATGTTTGGTGGTAGAATAAACTACAATATCAGCACCAAGCTGCAAAGGCTTTTGACCGTAAGGTGAAGCGAATATATTATCAACAATTAATGATGCTCCATTTCTTTTGCAAAGCCTTGCGACCATGGCAATATCAACGATCTCAAGGTTTGGATTGGCTGGCGTTTCAAGAAATACAACTTTGGTGTTAGCCTTAAAAGCCTTACTCCAGTCTGCTTCAGCAATAGAATCAACCAAGGTAACTTCAATACCATAATTAGGCAAAATTTTAGTAGCAATATGAAAACATGAGCCAAATAAAACACGCGATGCAATAAAATGATCGCCCGCTTTAATTTGACACATAATGCTGGCAAACACTGCAGCCATGCCGCTTGCCATCACGCATGCAGCTTCTGACTCTTCAAGCAAAGCCAACTTATCTTCTAGCATTTTAAGGCTTGGATTAACATAGCGCGAATAAACAAAACCAGGCGCCTCACCATTAAAACGGCTCTCCGCGGTTTCGGCATCATTGTAGCAAAAGCCTGAATTAAGAAAAATTGCTTCAGAAGTTTCACCAAATTCACTGCGCAAAGCACCACCGCGAATCAGCTTGGTATCAAGATGTGCCGTGGTTGAAAGTTTTTTATTTTTGTAATTTGTCATATTAAGATTGTGTTTTTTGCAAAATTTTGTGTCGTATAAATTCGCATAATTTTTATTAGAAATCCGCGTTAAGCGGGCGCTAGATATAGTCGCGTAGAATAATTGATCGCCTAGAAAGGCATTCGTGTGGATTGTAAAAAAACTTGGCTCGCTTTATATTTTTGGCTCATTATTTATTTTTTATATTCAGCGTCATTAATAATTCTTCGGTTTCTTTTGGTAAAAATTCTACCTTCACCGTAGTTGTGCCTTTTTCGCGATAACCCAGTAATTCTGCCGCTCTTTCAGAAACATCAATGATTCTGCTTTTGGCGAATGGCCCGCGATCATTTACGCGCACTAACACACTTTTTCCATTTTCTAGATTAGTAACTCGAACCATAGATGGCAATGGCAAAGTTTGATGCGCCGCAGTAAGTGCTCCAGAATTATAAATTTCTCCGTTAGAAGTTTGCTTGCCATGAAAATCATCTCCATACCAAGAAGAAACGCCAACTTCTTCATAATCGTCATATTCTTGCGGATAATAAAAAATATCTTCAATTTTATAAGGAGTACCCACTTTGTAGCGACCAACATAGCGACCATCGCGCATGATATCTTTTAGATCAGCATTAATATTATCGTATTTTTGCGGCAGCTTATTTTCATCACGAATAGCATTAAATTTTGGCATTTCAACCCCTACAGCCATTGATTCGCTTGGCTTAATGCGATAAGAGAATTTTACACTGTTATTTTCTGACATTGGATTTGTCGCCGCAATGTATCTAGCTTCATGAGCATGAGCTTTTTTGTAATATTTATATTTTGGCTTTTTCTCATCAGAGCAGGCAAATAAAAGCGCTGCAACAATAAAAATTGTAATTGAATTTTTCATTTTTCTATTTTTATTGTTATTATTCATTTTGTTTTGCTACAAAAGGATAATTAAAAGCAGGAAATGGAATTGCCCGTTCTCCAAAAAGTATTTCTTTGTTTAGAGAAAATTCTACTTCAGCATTTGGCAAATATTCATTCTTTACAATAACGAATATTCCATATTCTGCAAATAAATTAGCAAAATATCTGTTATTACAGATATTTTTAAAGCGATATTTGCCGTTTAAAAATATTTTTTCTTCAATGGTAAAATTTAATTTTTTACAAAAATTTTCAAAATCTTTAATTGAACAAAAATGAATATTTGGCGTTTCGTACCATTGATATGGAATTGTTTTATTAACTGGCATAGTGCCTTTAAACATCAGGTGATAGCGATTTTTAATGTGAGCAAAATTTGGCAGAGAAATAATTGCATATTTTGCAACGCGCAACATCTCACGCAGAACTTCATCTGGTTTGTGCGTTGCTTGAATTACTTGACTTAAAATAGCATAATCAAAACTGTGATCAGGATAATAGCCAAGATCATTTTCTGCATCGCCGTGAATTACCGATAATCCACGAATCATCGCCTTGCTGACCAGCGCTTGTGCCATCTCGATTCCACGGCCATCAGCATTTTTATTATCACGCAAATATTGCAGTAATTCACCATCGCCACAACCAATATCTAAAACTCGCGAATTAGGCTTAACGAGGTCAGAAATAATTTTTAAATCTTTGCGAATGGCTAAAAAATTTTCTTTTTTCATCAGTTTATTTATCTTGTTATTTAAAATATATTTTGACTGTCATTTTAAAGAAAATTATATTTTTGTACCACCAAATTTTAAAAAACTAGTTATCATATTTTTTAATGTTTCATTCTCGATTAAAAAAGAATCATGTCCTGCGGTTCCTTCAATTACAACGGCGCTAGCATTGATTCCGCATGCAATTAGAGCTTGAGTAATTTTTTTGCTTTCACTTGGCGGAAATAGCCAATCATCAGAAAAAGAAATGATACAAAATTTTATTGTTTTATTAGATAAGGTGGATTTAAATGCCTTACTCAACACACCCTGAGAATCACTTTCTAAATCAAAATAATCAACTGCTTTCGTAATATAAAGATAAGAATTTGGATCAAAGCGATCAATAAAAGTTGCGCCTTGATGATGTAGATAATTTTCTACCTGAAAATCAGAACTTAAACTATAAGAAAGCTGTTCTTTATTTTGCAAATTGCGCCCGAACTTTTTTTGCAAGGCACTCTTAGAAAGATAGGTGATGTGAGCCGTCATACGAGCAAGCGCCAAGCCCTTTGCTGGATAAGTTTTTTGCTCTAAATATTTGCCATCACTCCATGCTTGATCAGAAAAGATCGCCTGTCTACCAACTTCATGAAAAGCTATATTTTGTGGGCTGTGATGGTAAGATGTTGAAAGAGGAATAACTAAATTGACTTTTTCTGGATAGAGCACCGACCAGCTCAGAACCTGCATCCCGCCCATTGATCCACCAATCACCGCATGTAATTTTTTTATGCCGAAATGTTCAATCAATAAATTTTGCGCCCGCACCATATCATCAATTGTAACCATTGGAAAATCTAGACCGTAAGGATGATTAGTTTTTTCATTAACCGATTTTGGCCCGAAAGAACCCATACAACCACCAAGCACATTGGAACAAATTACAAAAAATTTATTAGTATCAATTGACTTATCAGGCCCAACCATAGAAAGCCACCAGCCCGCTTTACCACTAATTGGATTAGACGATGCAACATATTGATCCCCCGTTAGGGCATGGCAAATTAAAATGGCATTGGATTTTTCTCGATTTAATTCACCATAAGTTTGATATGCGAGAGGAAAGTTGCTAATTTCGTAACCGCTGCTAAGTTTTAATGGTTTTTCTTGCGCCAAAAAAACAACATCGCCGATTTCATATTCTGTATATTTTGGCCCAAAGAGCGCTTTTATTTTCATTAAAAATAAAATTTTTAAATTTAGAAAACATTAACTAACAATGATAAAAGATCAACAAAATAAAAATTCTCAAACATCTTTAAGCCAATGCCGCAGAGAGATTGACACACTTGATTCTAAAATTTTAGCACTATTTGAAGAAAGAATGAAAATCGTCGCCAAAGTGCGCAAAATTAAACAAGAAAATGGTGAATTATTCTTTATAAAATCAGCGCGCGAAGCTGATATGATCAAAGATTTAATTGCTAAAGCTGATCCGATTCTACCAAAATCAATGATTATAAATATTTGGCGAAAAATTATTACATCTTCCAACATGCTAGAGCAGACGCTTTGCATCGCTATTCACAATCCAAATAAATTATCTGATTATACTTATTTGGTGCGAGAATATTATTCTGATTTTGTGCCATTAATAACTCATGATAGCGTTAATAATGTTGTGCTAGAAATTGAAAAAAACAACGCCCAAATCGCTATTTTCAACCTTCCGCGCCTTGGATCTGAAAATAATATTGATGATATTGGTGAAGATTGGTGGATTAATCTAGCCAATAACAAAGCTGGTTTGCGAGTGTTTGCTAAAATTCCTTTCATGCAATATAGCAACCCTGATAAACAATCAGGAAAGGCTATAGAGCTGGTTGCAATGGCTATCAAAAAACCAGAAAAATCGCAAGAAGATTGCAGTTTATTTTGTATTGAAGTTTCTAATACCGTTTCAAAATCTCAACTTTTAGCGGCAATGAGCAATAATAAAATTGAAGGAAAAATTCTTAAATCAACCAGATTAAAACAAGTTGACGATATTTTATTTTTTTTAGTTGAAGCGCAGGGATATTTTGATGAAAATAGCGAAGAAATTAAAAAATTAAGCAAATCAAAAATTAATCCATTCATAAAGATTTTAGGTGTTTATCCGAGTGGAATTTCTATAATCTAAAGAATATTCCACTTTTTTTTCAAATAGGTTTCTACAGATTGCCTTTCTTCGATTTTTAAAGCACGCGTGTAGAAGATTGTCTCTCCGATATCTCCAGCATAATAAGTTCTGGTCGTGGCATTATAGGTGATTACGGCATTAGTGTAAGCGCTAAAAGGCCTTTCTTCTTTTTATAAAAGCCTGCTATAATTCTTCTCTGTAAGTTTTTTATTAAAAATTGGACATAATACCATCCATTAAACAGATATTGACAATAATCCTCTTTTATCTTAAAATACCCTCCCTCTCTTTAGTTAGAGAGCCTTCCCTAATATTAAATTAGAGAAATTTTCTAGGGCAAATCTGGCTTGCAGTCTTTATTGGCATGGCTTTGTAAATCCTAGAAAAAACTGGTAATAACTAAAAAAACTTAAAATGACAAAAAGATTAAACGCAAAGAAAAAAATCAGCCGCAAAATGGGCGCCAGCCTTTGGGGACAAGCTAAAGACCCATTCGCAAAAAAGAATTATCGCCCTGGCCAACATGGTAAATCACCAAAAGGACGCGGAACCGATTATGGCACACAGCTTAGAGCCAAGCAAAAAATGAAGTTTTGCTATGGCAACATTTCTGAAAAACAATTTTACAATACTTTCCAATTAGCTAGCAGCACCAAAGGCGATGTCAGCGAAAACTTCATCGGCTTACTTGAAAGCAGATTAGACAGCGTTGTTTATCGCGCTAACTTCGTTCCAACAGTGTTTGCTGCTCGTCAGTTTGTTAGTCACAAACATGTTACGGTTAACGGCAAAACAGTTAATATTGCATCTTACCGCTTAAAAATCGGTGATGTTGTACAAATCAAAGAAAAATCACGCAAAATGGCGGTTACAATCGATGCATTACAAAAAATGGAACGCGATATACCTTCATATTTGTTGCTTGATAAAGATAATTTCACCATCAAGTTGCATATGCAACCTTCATTCGCTGAAGTTCCTTACGCTACTGAAATGCAACCACATTTGATTACTGAGTTTTATTCTCGTTAATTTTAGCTTAGTTTTAAATTTAAAAAGGGAATCCAATTTATTTTGGATTCCCTTTTTTGTTGGATTATTTTTACAAAAATATGGCAGATTTAAGAAACCAAGCGATATGACGGGATCATAAAAACAATATTCACCTCACCAATAACGGCGCCAGATGAGATCTTGAAAGAACAACCTTGCGTATCACTAGCTTGGGTTATTTTTTCGCAATCAAGATTATCGCGAACACCCTTTTCATCTAGCTTTGATTTTAAATAAAAAATCAACACCATTTGATTCAAACTATCCATCATCATCGAGATTCTAATTGAAGATTCATAATCAGCCATGATAACACCGGCGATAATTTTTTTGATCACTTCAACCAAAGCCGTTTTATCTATTTTAATTTTTGGCAAAAATTCACTTTCATATGGACGATCAAATTGCACGCGCATTTTTAATTTTTCTGGTAAATTTAAAATAGCATGATCAATGAATTCGCAAAGTGCAAAAATTTCTTCATTTTC
>SHWK01000048.1 GCA_009693885.1 Rickettsiales bacterium | reverse complement strand
TAAAATCTGAACTATATTTTTTAAAATGTTTTGAAGTTGAGGACATGTTTTTTCTCCTTGTTAATTGTTGGTAAATATACTACAATTTTTGAGGGAAAAAGTCTAAGTGAAATTTAAGATTTGTTGTCTGAAAAATGGGGGGCACTATATAAACTATTTTATTCCGATGTGGATTTCAATTTCTCCAGAAGGGTAATAGAGTTCGTAATCTGAAATATAACTTTTTTCCAAGTCAGTCGTACTCCAAATCTCTTGCCACGGCAAGATCAATCAACCGCTCTACCCCAACAGAATTATCCCGAAAAAGATTTCTTGATTGGGAGCCACTACTGTGGCTTGAAGTGTGTAAATTGTTAAAGACCTAAAATTCCGATTTTAATTAACAACGCAGTTGTTGAGGCAACAATAATCCACAAAGATATTCCTTGAATAAACGGCTTATATCCTACAGCTTTGATGGTTTGTTCGGTTAAATTGGCGCCAATAAAAAACAGGGTTAAAACCAAAAGACGACGGGCGATAAAAGCTATTTTATGGCCAGTTTCTTGCAATTGAGGAACATAAGTGACTAAAGCAGCGGCCACTAAAAAATAAAGAATAAACCAAGGCCATTTCATTTTTTGTTTTTCGCCACCATTTCTGCTATGAACAAAAAACGCCACCGCAAAAGTAAGGGGAATGATCCACAAAGCGCGCACCAATTTAACCGTGGTACCAGTTTGTAAGGCGATTTCGCCATATTGCAAAGATGTTCCGACTACCGAACTGGTGTCGTGCACCGCCAAAGCGCTCCACAGACCAAATTGCTGTTGATCAAAACTCATTAAATGTCCTAAATAAGGGAAAATAAAAAGCGCAGCGGCATTCAGACAAAATACGGTTGCCAGGGCGATAGTCATTTCTTCCGATTTAGCTGTTATCGCACCGCCTACTGCGGCAATGGCGCTACCACCGCAAATCGCCGTACCAGCGCTGATTAAAATTGAAGTGTTCGCAGAAATAGAAAGCCATTTGCCGATTAAAAGACCAAGCAACATTGTAGCGATTATAGTAGCCGCGGTATAGCCGATTCCATGCAAGCCAACTTGGGCAATAACATGCAAATTCATATCAGCCCCCAAACCAACTATGGCGACTTGCAATAATAAAGAAGTATATTTTTTGCTTTCGGCCAAATAAGGATTGCCAAAAGTAAAAGCGATAATCAAGCCGATAAGAAGTGCTAGAGTAGCATTAACAGCTGGCTGCAAAACTACTAAAGCAGCAAGAATAAAGAGAATTTTTTTTAAGACCGAAGGCATGATTAAAATTATGAATTAGGAATTATAGAAGCCCCGCTCAGCAAAAAAATAGTTTTAGCACTAAACATCTATATCTAAATAAATATTAGCAAGAGCAATTATACCTTCCGCTGCCGCAGAATTTTCCCGAAAAAGATTTTTTGCCGCCTTAGCAATAAAATCTTGAGCATTTTCTTGTTTTGTAACCGCGCGGCGCAAGGCTTTATTCAAATCATCAATGATATTTTCTGCTTGGTTAAAACTTCCACCATTTCTAAAATCATCAGGCTGCAAACTATCTAAAAAGGCCATTTTTTGTTGCTGATATTTTGCTTTTTTATCATTAATCAACACATCCTCAACACTCATGCGCATCATTTGGCAAGATTTTTTTTGTTACGACGTTCAGTCAAAACCATCACGCGTTTTTGCATACGTTCATTGATTTTTTTGATGTTATCACTAGTAGCTGTAGTAAGAATACAGGGAAAAATTGCATGAAACATCAAAATTATACCCGCCATCACAATCCACAAAGATGTGACTGCAGCAAAAATAAAATGTTCCAAATAACCTTCACCAGCCTCAACTAAATGCTTATTAAAAAAATTAACTTTCGTCATAAATAATTTAAATTTAATATAATATGAATTCTTCGTAGAATTTAATTGCAATAAAGCTTTATGTCATCAAGTAATTGACCTTTACAAAAAAAATACCAAATTTTGTTGTACTAAAGCCTTACTGCGCCAAGGTATCTATGCAAAAGCGCTTGAATTACATTTTAATTTATAATAATATCGACGCATAAATTCAAACAACTATTTTAACATGAAAAAAATTTCAGTAAAAAACCCAGTGGTAGAGCTAGACGGCGATGAAATGACACGCATTATCTGGAAATTCATCAAAGAAAAACTAATCACCCCATATCTTGATGTTGATATTAAATATTTTGATCTTGGTGTTGAAAATCGTGATGCCACCAATGATCAAGTCACTATTGATTCTGCAAATGCAATCAAACAATATGGCGTTGGCATTAAATGCGCTACAATCACACCAGATGAGGCTCGCAAAGTAGAGTTCAATTTAAAAGAAATCTGGAAATCGCCAAACGGCACCATTCGCAACATTCTCGATGGCACAGTTTTTCGTGAACCTATCGTGTGCAGCAATGTGCCGCGCCTTGTTTCAAACTGGACCTCGCCAATTATCGTTGGTCGTCACGCTTTTGGCGATCAATATAAAGCAACCGATTTTGTCGTTCCCGGAAAAGGCAAATTAACCGTTAAATTTGAAGGCGAAGATGGCAAAATAATTGAGCATGAAGTCTTTAAATTCAAGGGTGGTGGCGTTGCTTTAGCAATGTATAACACCGATGAATCAATTCGTGGATTTGCTCATTCATGCTTCAACATCGCGCTAACAAAGGGTTGGCCGCTTTATCTTTCTACCAAAAATACCATTCTTAAAAAATATGATGGTCGTTTTAAAGATATTTTTGCTGAAATTTTTGAGGCAGATTACAAAACAAAATTTGCCGCAGCAAACATAATTTATGAGCATCGCCTTATTGATGATATGGTTGCATCGGCATTAAAATGGAGCGGCAGTTTTGTTTGGGCCTGCAAAAATTATGATGGTGATGTGCAATCAGATTCAGTGGCTCAAGGCTTTGGCTCTCTAGGCTTAATGACCTCAGTTTTAATTACTCCAGATGGAAAAATTATGGAAGCAGAAGCGGCGCACGGCACCGTTACTCGCCATTATCGCGATCACATGGCCGGCAAACCAACCTCAACAAATCCAATCGCTTCAATATTTGCATGGACGCGCGGGCTAGAATTTCGTGGCAAACTTGATGGCAATCAAGAGCTCATCAATTTTTGTCACACACTAGAAAAAGTCTGTATCGACACAGTTGAATCCGGCAAAATGACCAAAGATCTTGCTGTTTGTGTTCATGGCAATAAAGTTGAACATGGCAAACATTATCTTTATACCGAAGAATTTCTCGATGAAATTGATCAAAATTTACAGAAAAAACTTGGCTCATAAAAATTAATAGTATTCTTGCATGAAAAAATCATTACAATTTTTTGCTGCAGATATTTCGGCATCAATCGTGGTCTTTCTGGTGGCCCTACCCTTGTGCCTTGGCATTGCACTTGGCTCACAAACACCTTTATTTTCTGGAATTATTGCTGGAATAGTCGGCGGCATAGTCATCGGATTTCTCAGCAAATCATCTCTTAGTGTATCCGGCCCAGCAGCTGGTTTAATCGCTATTGTTGTTCTTGGTATTCAAAAACTCGGCTCTTTCGAAAGCTTTCTTTTGGCAACTTTTATTGCCGGAATTTTACAAATATTCTTGGGATATTTACGCTTTGGGGCATTAAAAGATTTTATCCCTAACGCCGTAATAAAGGGCATGCTTGCTGCAATTGGCATCATTCTCATTATCAAACAAATTCCTCATTTTATTGGTTATGGTATGAGGCACGAAGTTGATGAAGGATTGCTAGAAATATCCCAGCAAGAAAAAACTTTATCAAATTTATTAAATATCACTGAGCACATTTCTCCTCTGGCGATTAGTATTGGCATTGTTGGAATATTAATTTTGCTACTATGGGAAACAAAATTCTTTAAACAATACAAAGCTTTTAAATTTACTCCGGCACCGCTAATTGTTGTTATTGCTAGCGCCGGCATTAATCAATTTTTTATTTTCAATAATTCAGAACTTGCTTTGCAACAACAGCATATGGTTTCGCTACCACCACTTAATAGTTTTACTGATCTACATTCTATATTAATTTTTCCTGATTTTAGATATATTTTGAATCACAATGTTTGGATCATCGCCATTACAATAGCGCTGGTCGCCAGCGTCGAAACCCTACTTTGCATTGAAGCCACAGATAAAATAGATCCTTTAAAGCGTCGTACCGATGGCAACCAAGAGCTCTCAGCACAAGGCTTTGGCAATTCTATTTCTGCTTTATTTGGTGGATTACCAATCACCTCAGTGATCGTGCGCAGCAGCGCCAATGTTAATGCAGGAGCCCAAAGCAAGGCTTCCGCTATCTTTCATGGAATATGGCTTATGCTATCCGTAATCTTCATCCACAATCTTTTAACAAAAATTCCTTACGCTGCATTGGCGGCAATTTTAATTATAACTGGCTATAAACTAGCCAAACCAAGTATTTTTAAGGAACTCTACAAACTCGGCATAGATCAACTAATCCCATGCATTATAACCATATTAGCAATTCTATTAACCAATTTATTATTAGGAATCTGCATTGGAATTTTGGTTAGTTTTGTTTTTATTTTATACAGCAATTTCAAATCTTCATTGATGATTGTTAACAACGAAAAAAATCACTATTTATTACGAATGCGCAAAGATGTTTCATTTTTAAATAAAGCTCGCTTAAAAAATATGCTAGAAAATTTGCCTCTATCGTCACATGTTTTAATTGATACTAGTCGTGCCGATTTTATTGATAAGGATGTGATTGAAGTAATTAACGATTTTTCACAACACGCCCATCTTAAAAAGATTACAGTAGAAATTAAGAAGAAGAACTTCGGGCATTTGCATAGCATTATTAAAGGCAATTTCTAAACAAAATAAATAGCTCATGATAAAAAACCGCATGGATATAATCGAGAGACTTTTGCTTGAAAATAAAGCTTGGGCCGCAGAAAGAACCACCGACGATCCCAAGTTTTTCAAGCGTCTTAGCAGCATTCAAACTCCTGATTTTTTATGGATTGGCTGCTCTGATAGTCGCGTTCCCGCCGATCAAATAACAGGCACGCAACCGGGAGAAATTTTTGTTCATCGCAATATGGCTAATTTAGTGGTTAAAGATGATTTAAATTTGCTATCAGTTCTAGAATATGCGGTAAAATATCTCAAAGTAAAACATGTTATTGTGTGTGGCCACTATGGTTGCGGTGGCGTTATAGCGGCGGATTCTAGTGATAGTTATGGCAATATTATCGATAAATGGCTAGCCAACATCAAGAATATAAAGAAATCTCATATTAACGAATTACAAACAATTCCCGATAAAAATAATCAAATTGATCGCTTAGTTGAATTAAATGTAATAGAACAGATAAAAAATCTTTCCACCACCGATATTATTCAAAATAGTTGGCATCAGGGAGAGTATCCAATATTGCATGGATGGGTTTATGGCTTAAAAGATGGCATCATCAAAAACATAGTGCGACTCGATAAACCGCAGGACTAAATCGCTGCATATTTTATAAAAATTCTAAGGCATTATTGCATCTCAAAAAAAAGAGGTTAAAAATTTACTTTAACTAAAAAATATGCATCAACATGACAACCCATTCAAAACTTAATTAAAAAAATTATGACAATTTCAATGTATCAATCTTCTGTTCCGGTTTTTATTAATAAATTAGAGAATTTATCGGCCATTCTTGATAAAGGAGCCACTGATGCTGAAGCAAGAAAAATTGATCCGTCAGTTTTTGTTAATGCTAGAATTGCCCCTACTATGTTTCCATTATCGCGCCAGGTTCAAATTGCTTGCGATGCTGCAAAAGCAGGCGCTGCAAGGCTTGCTGGCATTGAACTTCCTGTATTTGAGGATATCGAAACTACCTTTCCACAATTAAAAGAACGCATCGCCAAAACTATAAAATTCTTACAAAGTATTGATGCTGCTAAAATTGATGGTAGCGAGGATCTCAAAATCACTTATACTCAACGAGGCAAAGAAAGCAATTTTATCGGCCAGCCTTATTTGATAAACTATGTATTACCCAACTTATATTTTCATATTACAGCATCCTATTTAATCCTACGCCATAATGGCGTTGAAGTAGGCAAGCGCGACTTTCTTGGTAATTTATAATTTTTAAAACTATGAAAAAATTTCTTTCCAAAACAATCTTAGTGGCGGCAATCTGCCTACCAATAAGCGCGTCAGCGACAAATAGTTTTATGGTCTATAGCCCTGATTTTAAAGACGGCGACAACCTAGTTAAAAGCAACGAATTCAACGGTTTTGGCTGCACAGGAAAAAACATCGCACCAGAAATTCGTTGGAAACACGCACCAACTGAAACTAAAAGTTTTGCCCTCACCGTCTATGATCCAGATGCTCCAACTGGCAGCGGTTGGTGGCATTTTGTTGCTTATAATATTCCCGCTAAAGATAAATTTCTTGATGCAGAGAAAATTTCTGCTGGCACACTTCTTGTTACTGGCGATGTAGGAAGCAAAGCTTTCATGGGCCCATGCCCTCCGGTTGGACATGGCAAACATCATTATATTTTTACTGTTTATGCTCTCGATGTTGGAAAGCTTGATCTACCCGAAACCGCTTCTCCAGCGCTTGCGGGCTATATGATGAATCAACATAAAATTGCTTCTGCGGCGATTACTGGGATTTATGAGAGAAAATAATTCATAAAAAAATAAATTTTACCATAATTTTATTATAGAACAATTTATGAATAACTTTAACGCAATCCTCTTCACAATCATCTGCACTTTCTTAATACAAATATCAGCAAAAGCTGACAATTTTGCAATCTCTAGTCCAGATTTTAAGAATGGTGGGACTTTATCACAAAAGAATGAATTTTCTGGTTTTGGTTGCGCCCAAGCTCTACTTGGTCCTTATGATCTTTGTGTCTCAGATGGCAACAGATTTGAGGGCCTAAATTGCAGCGGCAAAAACATTGCCCCAACCATACAATGGAACGATCCTCCTGCCAAAACTAAAAGCTTTGCTATTACCGTTTATGATCCAGATATGCCTACTGGCGGGGGTTGGTGGCATTTTATTTCTTATAATATTCCAAGCAATGTTCGAGAATTTAACGC
>SHWK01000047.1 GCA_009693885.1 Rickettsiales bacterium | reverse complement strand
TCATCAGAGATTGCCGCAAAAGGTGCGTTGGCAGTGATTGCGATTGGATTAAATCCAGCAGGAATTTCTTCAACCTTGTCGCCGTGGCTCATCCACACTTGGCTGTAGGCGCTTTGGATTTTATAAAATAGTGGCGAAGTTTCGATCATTGCAATTGAGGCTTTGCCAAATTCGCGGTCTGATGCTTCTCCTACTTTGCCGCCAAGCAAGTGGCAGATTAATTGTTGGCCATAGCAAATTCCTAGAATTGGTATGCCTAAATCGAAAATTCCTTTATCGATTGTTGGGGCGTCTTTTTCGTAAACCGAACATGGTCCGCCAGAAAGAATTATGGCTTTAGGGGCGATTTTCTTGATTTCATCCAGTGTAATATCAGGATTTCTGATCTCAGAAAAAACATGAAATTCACGCACGCGACGGGCAATTAGTTGTGTAACTTGACTGCCGAAATCAATGATTAAAATTATATTATTCACATTTAAAAGATTTGGATTTTAGGCCGTGTCTAGATTTTTGAAAAAGAAAGAGCCTTTAAATTGATTTTCATTTTAACCTTGATTAAAAAATCCATCAAGCCATATTTTATCTATGTCCGATAATATAAATAATACTCCTTCCGAAATGTCTTCCAAAAATCAAAAATTATCAACTTTGCAGCTGATGTTGATGTCTACGGGGGGCATGATTGGCGCTGGTTGGCTCTTTTCTCCATATTATGGATTCCAAACCGCGGGCCTTGGTGTGCTGCTTTCTTGGCTGATTATTGCAGTTCTAACTCTAATTATTGGTGTTGCTTTCGCTGAAGTTGTAACGCTTATCCCCATTGTTGGCGGGCTTTCGCGCTTTATTGGCGTTACTCATAATCGCACTATTGCTTTTATGTTTTTGGTTTTAGGTTGGATGAGTTATGTAGTATATTTGCCCCTCGAAGCCCAATCGGCGATTCAATATTTAAGTTTTTGGTATAAGGATTTGGTGGTGCAAACTGATGGCGCTACTACTCTCAGTGGGCTTGGCCTCGCTGTGGCTTTTGCGATAATTATTTTTCTTACTTGGTTTAATACTTTGCTTTTGAAGAATGTGGCGCGTGCAAATTTCCCCGTTAGTGTGTGGAAAATCATTGTGCCAATCGGCATTGCATGGATTTTAATTGCGTTATTTGGCGATTGGGAAAATGTAAAAATAGCCAATATGCATCATGCATTTTCGTTAGAGAGCGCACTGTTGGCAATTACTTCTAGCGGAATCGCTTTTGCTTTTACTGGATTTCAAAATGGCTTGATTTTGGCAAATAGTGTTAGTAACCCGAAGAAGGCTTTGCCTTACTCGCTGTTTGCTCCAATCATTATTGGATTTATTTTATATAGCTCACTTTCGCTAGTTTATATCACTTGCATGGGAGATAAAGAATTGGCTGTAGGAAGCGCTGCTCCGCTGCTCGGCGTGGTTTCATTATTTGGAATTCACATTATTATCACGGTATTATTTATTGATGCGGTTGTTGCGCCTCTAGGCACCGCCAATGTTTATACTGCGGCAACAGCGCGAGTTTTATATGGTCTTGCCAAAGATTTTTTCCCCAAAGGATTGCTTAATAAATTGAATAAATTTTCTGCGCCAGTTTATTGTTTATGGCTTAATGCGCTAGTTGGGGCGTGCTTTCTCATGCCATTTCCAACTTGGCAACAATTGGTAGATTTTTTATCTTCGATTGTGATTTTTTCTTATTTAGCGGGGCCGGTAACTTTGTTAGTTTTGCGTCAAGATTTTCCTAACTTAGATCGGCCTTTTAAAGTTATGCATCATAAATTAATTGGATATGGTGGCTTTGCCTGCTGTAGTTTGCTGATTTATTGGTCAAGTTTCAATAATCTGATTTATCTGACTTCATTGGTTGCGGCAATCATATTTGGCTATAATTTATTTGTTGATAAAAAACCTTCTAAACTAATTAATGCATTAAAAACTAATTTCTTTGTTATCGCTTATTTGCTTGTGATTGTGGCGGTTAAATATTTGCACAGAGAGCATCTTGTTGCTTTCCCAATTGATAATTTATTAATCATTATAATTTCTTGCGCATCTTGCAAAATTTTTATTTCTAACAAAATCGATAAAGAGGAGATACAAAAAAATCTGAAGAAAAGTGCCGCAGAAAGTGATTAATGTTGTTAAATAATATGCCGATTTTATAAAGATAAAAACTAGCCAATTAATGCATCAATAATTTGCGCCCTCATCCCATCCTTTTGCAAATTATTCTGTAGGATATAGCTTACAGTTTTGCAAAGTGTTAATTGTAGCTGAAGCTTTGTCGCTAGCTGTTCGATAGTTTTTGCACTCACTGCGCCCTCATAAGTTTTTTTGCCCAAAAGTTCGCTCGGTTTTTGACCTTGCGCAATCATTAATCCTAAAGAATTGTTGCGTGATTTTGTTGAAGCGCAGGTCAGAAAAATATCCCCAAAACCTGCGGCATTGATGACTTCTCCAGTGCTACCAAGTTTTTGGCACAATAATTTAATTTCTTTTATCCCCTGCAAAACCAGTGCCGCTTTGGCATTTTGACCAAGTTCAAGGCCGTCAACAATACCGCAACCAATCGCGATAATATTTTTGATAACACCACAAATTTCTGCCGCCACTACATCTTGAGAGAATTCTGCTTTAAAATATTGGTTTTGTAAAAGCACGATTATTTGTGCGGCAAAATCTTGATTTTTAGAAGCAATCGTTGTGATTGTGGGGGTTTGATTAGCAACCTCTGCGGCAAAATTTGGCCCTGATAAAATAGCATAGTTTTTTTGCGGCAAAATTTCTTCAATAATTTGATGAAAAAACTTTGAGCCAGATCCATCTAAGCCCTTGCTACACAAAACTAAACCACAATTTTGTTTCAATTTTAATTTTGCAATTTGTTGCAGCAAATTAGTAGTGGCACCAGAAGGAGTAACAATAAAAATAAAATCAGCTTGCAAGGCTTCTTCCTCAAGGTTTTGTGAAGATTTTAGGTTGTAAGATAAAATATTTGGTAGAAAATTATGGTTCGAATGTTTTTGGTTGATTTCATCAACAATTTCTGATTTATTTGCAATCAAACAAACATCTGAATTTTTTTGCGCTAACAAGTTAGCAAGTGCTGTGCCCCAAGCTCCAGCGCCAATTACAATAATTTTATTTTTCATCCTAAATATTTTTAAAAATGACTAACCGAATCAGCTTTTTGAATGGCCAATTTATCGAACATGACAAAGCTTTTGTGCATATCGAAGATCGTGGATTTCAATTTGCTGATGGAGTTTATGAAGTAATTCTTTTTTCGCAAGGAAAGCTCGTTGATGGCGTTCCACACATGCAAAGATTGTTTCGAAGCCTCACAGAAGTCAAGATAAAACATAATTTTTCGCAAGAAAATCTCATAAAAACCGCCCTAGAATTATTCGCCAAAAATAATCTCAGTGAAGGATCTCTTTATTTACAAATTACTCGTGGCGCCGCAAATCGTGTGCCTTGGTGTCCGCAAGGTTTAGAGCCAACTTTGGTGATGACAGTTTCGGTGGCAAAAAAAGTTAGCCCTGAAGAATTCGCCGCTGGTCTAAATTTAATGACCCATGATGATATCAGATGGCATCGTTGCGATATCAAAACCGTTGGTCTTTTGGCTTCAACATTAATCAATCAAAAAGCGAAAGATGCGGGTTTTAATGATGCAATTTTTGTGCGCGCAGGCGTTGTAACTGAAGGAACCTTCGCTAATTTATTTTTTATTGATCAAGATGGGGCGCTGGTTACCAAAGATGCCGATAATTTTATTTTGCAAGGCATTACGCGCAATCGCATTTTAGATTTAGCGAAAAAAAATGGCATTAAAGTGATTGAAAAATCTTTTGGCGTCGATGAATTAATGCAAGCAAAAGAAGTATTTATGAGTAGCTCTACTTTGCTAATTCGTCCAGTTACCAAAATTGATGGTAAGATGATTGGTGATGGTGTGGTTGGCCCAATATCAAATCAAATTAATAAATTATATCAAAACTTTTTAAGCCGTAATTAGTCTAATTTATTTTGCTCTCATTATAGGCATAGGTTAAATTTCATTTTTGGATTTAGGCATCACGTTAGCGATAGATTGTCTGGTGATAAATTTAAATCCGATTATCAACCTTGCGCCATTCTTGCAAAAATTCTAACAAATAAGATTTTGTTGCGCCATTTTTTTCTAAAAATTCCACTAAACTTTCTTTGCTTTTTGCAAAACTTTCTTTGCTCATCGATCCAGTGTGGTGTTGATACGAGATGTATAATAAAAAAGTATTAATCACATCGGTTTCACAATAATCGCGAATTTCTTGCAACCGCCCTTGATCAAAATATTCTTGCACCATCGAGCCATCAATTCCAGTTTTTCCCGGTAGATTTAAACAAGCGCAAGCCTCGTTCATTTTAATGCGGGCTGAAGCGCCAAAATCAGAAAATGCATCGGCTAAATCGCAATGCCAATCGAGAGAATATTTCTGATTATAGTTGTTCCATTTATCGCCCGTTTTATAAAGCCACGCGGCTTCGATTTCATATTTCATCGCGCGATATTTTAACACCGGCAGATCAAAATTTTTGCCGTTAAAACTAACGAGACGCGGAGTTTTTTTCTTCAAATAAGCAAAAAATCCGCGCACCATTTCTTCTTCTGAGGCTTCTAAATCACCACCAGTGCGGATATCGTTAATTTTGTAAAATTCTTGCCCCGAAGAATCGCGTTCAATTGAAGCATCCAAAAAACTAATCGCCACAACTTGATGAAAAGGTTGGCGCAAAAAAGAATTGCGTCCATCGGTGATTTTAAGATGGTAATCTGTTAGAGCCTGACGGGCCAAAGCCACATCATCATTTTTTAAATCTAGTAAATTTTTGGCAGTTTTGGTATCAGGAATAGTCTCGATATCGAAAACAAATAAATTTTGATGTTGCATTTAGATGATATTAAATTTGAATTATATTGATTAACAATAGCTGTTGTTAAAAAATTATGGAATTAAAATAATTTAATTTTAAAACATTCAAAAATTCTTTACAAATGCAAGCAATTATTCTAAATAAAATCGGCGATCCTTCTGTTTTAAAGGTTAAAGAGGTAGAAGATCCTAAGCCACAAAAAGATGAAATATTAATTCGTCATACCACAATTGGCGTAAATTTTTTCGATGTATCTTTTCGTCGCGGCCAATATAAATTGCTAGAAATGCCGGCCACTCTTGGCTCAGAGGCGTGTGGTGTGGTTGAGGCGCTTGGTGCCGGTGTTACAGAATTTAAAGTTGGAGAAAGAGTTGCTTATGCCACGGGGCCTTTAGGAGCCTATTGCGAGAAGAGAGCGGTTAATAAGCATTATGTTCTTGCGGTGCCACAAAATATTGGCGACACAATGGTTGCGGGCTCTCTTTTTAAGGGTTTGATGGCTCATACTTTATTATTTCGTGTGTTTTTAGCCAAGCGTGCCAAAAAAATTTTAGTGCATTCTGCTGCTGGTGGAGTAGGGCAGTTTCTTTGCCAGTGGGCGCGCAGCCTCAATATAGAAGTGATAGGCACTGTAGGATCAGATGCAAAAATCGCTCGCGCACAAGCTAATGGTTGCAATCATGTTATTAATTATAAAAGCAAAAACTTCGTTGAAGAATTGGCAAAAATCACTCAAGGGGGTGGTGTTGGCGTGGTTTATGATGGTGTTGGCAAAGATACGCTAATCAAATCAATGGAATGTTTGTGGCCAACTGGCATTTGCATTAGCTATGGCGAAACTTCTGGGCCCACAGAGCCGTTTGATGCTAATCATTTAGTGGCAAATTCATTATTTTTTACACGCCCATCTTTGGCCTTATATAAAGCGAATCGCATCGAGTTAGCTCTAGGTGCTGCAGAGATTTTTAATTTGCTTGATAAAGGTATTTTAAGGCCCCATATTACAACTTATCCTTTTCAAGATGCTGCAAAAGCCCATGCTGCGCTTGAGTCAAGAGAATCAACTGGCTCGCTAGTGTTGACATTGTAGCTGTTTCTTGCGATAATTCATCACTAAACCTAAAAGCCCCCGTAGCTCAGGGGATAGAGCAGTGGTTTCCTAAACCATGTGCGCATGTTCGAGTCATGCCGGGGGCGCCATAATACATATGATAAAAATTGGACCAATCCAACTAGATAGCAAAGTTCTCCTCGCCCCGATGTCGGGTGTTACTGATTTGCCTTTTCGCCGCTTGGTGAAAGGCTTTGGCGCCTCGCTGGTTATTTCTGAAATGATCGCCTCACGCGCGATGATTTTGCAAACGCGTGAATCTCTACAAAAATGCCAAAAAGATGATTCCCATTATCCAATGTCAGTGCAGCTTGCGGGCTGTGATCCTGAGGTAATGGCCGAAGCGGCACGTCTCAATGAAGATCTCGGCGCCGATATCATCGATATTAATTTTGGTTGCCCCGTAAAAAAAGTAGTCAACGGATTCGCTGGAAGCGCGCTAATGAAGGATGAAGAGCTTGCCACAAGAATTATGGAAGCAGTAGTCAAGGCGGTAAAAATCCCCGTCACGATGAAAATGCGCCTTGGTTGGAATTATGAAAATCTCAACGCACCAAGTTTGGCAAAAAAAGCTGAAGATGTTGGCATTCAAATGCTTACAGTTCATGGCCGCACAAGGTGTCAGATGTATAACGGAAATGCAAATTGGGCACTAATTCGCAATACAAAAAATGCAGTAAAAATCCCGGTAATTGCTAATGGTGATATTAAAAATGTTGAAGATGCAAGAATGGCTTTAGAGCTCTCTGGTGCTGATGGCGTGATGGTTGGTCGCGCTTGTTATGGCAAGCCGTGGCTTATTGCGCAAATAGATGCTGAACTACGCGGAGACCCTGCTATCAAGGCGCCATCGCTCATAGAACAAAAACAAATCATCCTAAATCACTTCAAAGAAATGATTGAGTATTATAGTGAACAAGGCGGAATCCCTCTCGCCCGTAAGCATATCGGCTGGTATAGTTCTGGTTTAAAATCATCGGCAGAATTTCGTGCTAAAATTAATATCACACAAGGTTATGAAAATGTGCGCAATTTAATTGAGCAGTTTTATGATGAAAAAATTGCGGAAGGGTCGCAAGTACTTGTATAATAATTATCTATCTGAGATGAGACCAAAGCAAACGATCAACCTCTTCAGCCTTACGGTT
>SHWK01000046.1 GCA_009693885.1 Rickettsiales bacterium | reverse complement strand
TTTATCTGAGTTTAAAATTCCAATAAAAGCTTTTAATACCAAGCCTTGCGGGGCAAGGTTATAAGAGGCAATACGACTTATAAAATCTATTAGTTTTTTATCAAAATTTATGCTTTGATGTTTAGTGATTATTGTTTTAATTTTTGACGATTCAACCGCAGCAGAATCAGCAATTGCAACCACCAAGCCCCATAATTCTTTTTTACGAAAAGACACCTTAACTATATCCCCAACTTCAATGCTAATGCCGCAAGCCTTATAAGTAAAGGCGCGGTCAAATGGTAGTGGCAGCAATATATCGAGATATATTTCCGTCATAAAGTTGATTGATTAAAGAGAAATTATTAATATAATGAGTTCGTAACCTTTATTCATATTATCATCTAACTTTTAAAGAACATGAAATTTTTTATTGATTCTGCTGATATCGCCGAAATAAAAGATGTTGCATCCTACGGCCTAGTTGATGGCGTTACGACTAATCCATCTTTAATTGCCAAATCTGGCCGCGATTTCAAAGAGGTCATCGCCGAAATCTGCAAAATTGTTGATGGCCCAGTCAGTGCCGAAGTTGCTGCCACAGATTATGAAAACATGGTGCGCGAAGGTGAGATCCTCAGCAAAATTGCTAAAAATGTTTGCATCAAATTACCTTTAACACTTGATGGATTAAAGGCTTGCAAATATTTTTCTAACAAGGGGATTCAAACAAATGTCACGCTTTGCTTTTCTGCGGCGCAGGCAATTTTAGCGGCAAAAGCTGGCGCTACTTTTGTTTCACCATTCGTTGGCAGGCTTGATGATATTGGCCAAGATGGCCTAAGCTTGATTGATGAAATTTGCACAATTTATGCTAATTATCCAAATTTTAAAACTGAAGTTTTGGTTGCCTCAGTCCGCAATCCAATTCATATTGTTAATGCTGCAAAAATTGGCGCACATGTTGCAACCGTTCCAGCAAAGGTTCTGAAACAATTGGCGCAACATCCTTTAACTGATCAAGGTCTAGCAACTTTTGTTAAGGATTGGGCTTCAACTGGACAAAAAATTTAATCAAAAACTTATAATATCTAACATATGAAATACGAACTATTCACCCAAGCAAATGCTCAAGAAGTTGTTGCGGCAGCGGCTCCAGAAGGATTCTCTTTTACCAGCTTTGTTCCACTAATTTTAATTTTCACGGTCTTTTATTTTTTAATTATTCGCCCACAAAGCAAAAAAATGAAAGAACATCAAGCAATAATTAATGCTCTAAAAATTGGCGATAAAATTATCACTAGCGGCGGAATCATTGGTGTTGTTAAAGATATTGACGATAAAACAAATACATTAGAAATAGAAATATCTGAAAAAGTAACTATAAAAATTCTACGCAGCTATGTTGTGGATTTGGTTAATAAAGAAGAAGTTTTAAAAAAGAATAAAAAATAAAAATCATGCTTAATTTTTCTAAAATAAAAATTTTATCAATTTTGGCTGCGTGTCTTGCGGCCTTTATTTTTGCTGCTCCGTCGTTTTTGCAGGATAAAAATAATTTTCTTACAAAATTTTTTCCTAGCAATAAAGTAAATTTAGGTCTTGATTTGCGCGGCGGATCACAATTAATGCTTGAAGTTGATTTTGATTATTATTTACAAGAACAGCTCAGCAATTTAAAAGATGAAATCAAATTAAGCTTTCGCGAAGAATCTATCAGAGCCGTACCAGAGCTAATTGATGGCAAAATTATTTTTTCCCTTGAAGATAAAGAACAAAAAAAATTAGCAGAAAAAATTATCAATAAAGTTAGCAAAAGAGTCGATATCGATGAAAATGATAACAAGTTTCAGATTTATTTTTCTGATCAAGAAGTCACTCGCATCAGGCAAAACCTAATTCGCCAATCAATTGAAATTGTTCGAAGAAGAATTGACGAATCAGGAACCAAAGAACCAACCATTCAGGCACAAGGCGATAGCCGCATTTTGCTGCAAGTTCCGGGGGTTGAAAATTCTGACGAAATAAAATCCATTCTCGGCAAAACCGCCAAAATGACTTTTCATTTTGTATCGGATGATACCTTCACTGGCGGCGCTAAAAGCCAAATTCTTAACACAAAATTAGAAGCGATTCCAGATGCACATGGCCGCACTTATTTAATTGAAAAAGAAGTTGCTCTCAGTGGCGATTTATTAACTGATGCCAACCCCACATATCATGAGGGTCAACCCGCAGTATCTTTTCGTTTCAACGAAACTGGCACCAAAAAATTTGCTAAATTAACTGCAGAAAATATCGGCAAAATTTTTGCGATTGTTTTGGATGGACAAGTAATCACAGCACCAAGAATCAATGGCACAATCAATCAAGGAAGCGGTGTAATCTCAGGAAGTTTCACCGCGCAAGAAGCGGCAGAATTATCGCTTCTACTTAGAGCTGGCGCCCTTCCTGCCCCATTAAAAATTATCGAAGAAAGATCTGTTGGGCCATCACTTGGTCTTGATTCAATTAAAAATGGTACGATCGCATCCGTTGTGGGGCTTGCTCTCATAGCATTTTTTATGATTTTATTTTACGGCTTTTTTGGCGCGATTGCAGATATTGCAATGATCGTAAATATAGCAATTATTCTTGCGGTTTTATCGCTAATTGGTGCCACCCTCACCCTACCAGGAATCGCTGGTATCGCGCTTACAATGGGCATGTCCGTTGATGCCAATGTATTAATTTTTGAACGCATCAAAGAAGAATTGCGCACAAAAAAATCAGTATTTGCCTCAGTTGAGCAAGGATTTTCGCAAGCTTTTCGCACTATTATCGATTCTAATACCACCACCTTAATCATCGCACTTTTTCTTTATATGTTTGGCAACGGTCCAGTTAAAGGGTTCGCTGTAACACTTTCAATCGGCATCGTTTCTTCAATATTTTCTGCAACAGTTTTAACAAGAATGTTGATTGCGATTTGGCTGAAAAAAAGAAGGCCACAAAAACTGAATTTAATATAAGGTTAGTGAGAAATTGTCAGTTTCTTTTCCAGCTTCTACTGCTCTCAATACTTACTTATGCCAATTGCTTTGCCATAGCTTTTAAGGCACCACGCAGCGCTGGCAAAGATTCTGTAACCCCTGCAATTTTAAAAGCTGATAATGTTGATGGTGATAAAGTCACTAATATTATTACCGCAACGGGTCATGTTGAAGTTACAAAAGACAACACCAAACTCACCTCAGATATTATCACTTACGATAAATTAAATGGGTTTTTAAAGGCCGATGGCAATGTTCGAGTCAAAGATCCTGATTTAGGAAAAATGCGTGCTAGCGAAGCGCAAATTAAAAGTGATTTTAGCAGTGGATTTTTTCTCGACAGCACTTTGGTTTTTAGTGATGGATCTTATTTAAAATCAGAAAGAGCTGATCGCAAAACTCCAGAAATCACAGTATTTCAGCGCCCAATTTTTTCACTCTGCCCTAGTAAAGAAATCAACAAAGAAAATGATTTAGCGGGTCAGCTTTATGACACTATTTCAATAAAATCTCGTGAAGCCACAGTTGATCGCGAAAACCAAACGATGCAGATAAAACATGGAATATTGCGAATTTATAGCGTGCCAGTTCTATATACACCTTATATAAAATTTCCACTGCCTGACAATAAAAGAAAATCAGGATTTTTAGCACCTTCTTATATTAAAAATAACCGTTTTGGACTTGGTTTTGTTGCGCCATATTTTCTTGATATTGCACCAAATGCAGATTTAACAGTAACTCCAAAATATTATCTTTCTAACGGCCAAACCACTGTTATAAACGATTTCCAACATCTCTCTAAATATGGCCAATATAATACTATCCTTGAAATTTCGAATAATAATATTGTCTCTAACACTGATAAGCTCGTTATTGATCGTACCAAGAAAAAATATCGTTGGTTAGTAAATGGTAATGGCAAACTTGATTTTACAGATAAATCAAGCGCAGCTTACAATCTTAACACCGCTGGCGACCGTAACTATCTGCGCGATTATAATTACAGTTTCCTTGCTTACACTGTTTCTGATGCGCAATTTGATCACACTGATGGGAGAGATTTTTATGGCGTAAAAACAGTGCAAATACAAGAGTTGGTTGATGTTAAAAATGAAAAATCAGCACCACTTGTTTTGCCAACACTAAATTCTTACATTGAAAGCAAACCACTTGCTCATAATGTAAAACTCGCCTTGGCCTCAAATTTTAGCGCCATTACGCGTGAAAGTGGATTGCAATATCGCCGCGCTTCTTTAACTCCAGAAATCAAGGTACCTCTTAATTTGCATGGCAACTTGTTTAATTTTGGCGCTCGCGTTCAGGGAGATATTTATTCTTTGGAAAACAATTTTCAATATGATGATGCTGCCACTGCTGCCACTGCTGCGGCCGCACCAAAATATGATTCTGTGCAAACAAATTATCGTCCAGAAATTTCTGCTAGCTGGCGACTACCTTTAATTCAAAAAAAACAATCCAATACTTTATTGGTTGAGCCTATTGTTAATTTTGTCTCAAGTTCTACTGGAACAAATTATTTAAAATTACCCGATGAAGATAGTAACAATGCAGAGTTGACGGTGAATAACTTATTCGTTAATAACCGTATCGCTGGATATGATCGCAATGAGATTGGGGAGCGCGTCAGCTATGGCGTAAAAACCTCAACATTCAATAGATTTGGCCAACTTGGATTGACTTTGGGACAAAGTTATCGCTTTACTAGCAAACCTCAAGATACATTAATTCGTGGCTTTAATGATAATAATAAATCGAATATTGTTGGAGAGTTTTCTTATAAAATACCTAAACACTTCAACATGATTTATTCATTTCAGCTCAATGAATCGAATTATCAAAATGATGTGAATTCGGTGATATCTGATTTAACTTTTGATCGTTTTTTTATTGGAGGCAATTATCTTTTGCTAAAGAAAAATAATAACAATCCTACAAAGGCCGAGCAAGGTGGTGGTAGGTTCGGGTTTAAATTAACACCAAAACTCACTTTATCATTTAATGCGGCTCATGATTTTATAACTAAAAGAACAATCTCTCGCGGCGTAACGGTTGATTATGGCGGATGCTGTATTTTAGTGAATTTTTCGGTAAAAGAAAACAACTCGAGCAACTTGATTAAACCGCAAAAATCATTTCAGATAAATGTTTTGATTCGCGGATTTTAAACTATAAAGCATCGATAAAGTTATTCTACCGTAACTTATTCTACCGTAACTGATTTTGCCAAATTGCGTGGCTGATCAACATCATTGCCCTTATAAAGCGCCACATAATAAGCCAATAACTGCAGCGGAACCGCAGAAATCAAGGCCTCTTCAATCGTCCCCGAAATTTGGGGAATTTCAATTATTTGTGTTGCAAGATTTTCTAAATTGGCAATTCCTTTTTTATCAGAAACCACAATCACCTTGCCACCGCGTGCTTTTACTTCTTCAATGTTTGAAGCAATTTTTTCAAATAAATGATTGCTTGGCGCAATAACAATGACGGGCATTTTGCTATCAATTAACGCAATGGTGCCGTGTTTTAATTCTCCAGCCGCAATTGCTTGCGCATCGATGTAAGAAAGTTCACGCAGTTTAAGTGCCGATTCAAGCGCTGTAACATATGAAAGCCCACGACCAATATATAAAATATGCTGCGATTTTACTAAATATTTTGCAACTTTGGCAATTTTTTTGATGTTATTTTTATCGAGTATTACCGATAATTGTTGTGCTGAATTATTTAACTGCGACAAGTATTTTTCCATCGCAACAGGCTTAACCACGCCCCTCGCCGCTCCAAGTTTTATCGCAAAAAGTGCAATCACCGCAACCTGCGCAGTGTAAGCCTTGGTAGAAGCCACGCCAATCTCGGGGCCCGCAACAGTTTTAATAACAGCATCAGAAAGCTGTGTCATGCTACTTTGCGCCACATTCACGATTGAAAGAATTTTTTGTCCATTAGCTTTGGCAAATTTTAACGCCGCGATTGTATCCGCCGTTTCACCAGACTGAGAAATAAACAGCATCAAATTATCTTTGCGAAATGGATGATGGCGATAGCGAAACTCAGACGCAATATCAACTTCAACTTCAATACCAGCGATTTCTTCAATTAAATATTTGGCGTTTAGAGCCGCGTAGTATGAGGTTCCGCAGGCAATTGCAGTAATTTTATTTATGCCTTTTAAATCAAAGGGAAAATTTGGTAAATGAATTTCACTATTATCAAGATCAACATAATTTTGAATTGTATCTTGCAAAACTTGTGGCTGTTCGTGAATTTCTTTTAACATAAAATGCGCGTAGCCATCTTTTTCAACTTTATTATGCGCCGCCTCCATGATTTTTGGAGTTTTTTTAATCGCCTTCCCTTCTACATCAAAAAATTCAACATTTTTTTTGTGCACTAGAGCAAATTCATCATCATTAAGATAAATAACTTTATTGGTGTGATTGGCTAATGCGTAGTAGTCAGAGGCGATATAATTTTCATCTTTTCCTAGGCCGACCAATAATGGCGAACCTTTTTTAGCGATTAACATTAAATCTGGTTGATCACGAAAAATAACCGCTAACGCGTATGATCCTTCAATTTTTCGTAATGTCTTTATTATCGCCGCTTTGATATTAGCAAGATTTTTTTCTGGGGATTTTTTATTGATTGCTGCGCTAGATTTTGCGAGAGATTTTTTGCCAACCTCTACATCATTGGTTTCTTTCAAATATAATTCAATCAAATGCGGCAAAACCTCGCTATCCGTTTCACTCAAAAATTTTACCCCATTTTTATGCAAAAAACTTTTGATTTCTTGATAATTTTCGATGATACCATTATGTACAACACAAATTTGTGATGAGGCATGAGGATGCGCATTTTCTTGGCTAGGACGACCATGAGTTGCCCATCTAGTATGACCAATTGCAACTTTTTCTGCTAAAGATTTGCCAAAGATTTTGGATTTTTTAACCGCCGCTTCAAGCCTAGCAATTTTGCCTTCTTGCTTGACGGTTTTAAACTGACCGCCGTCAACCAAAGCCACGCCTGCCGAATCATAGCCACGATATTCAAGCTTTTTTAAGCCTTCAATAATTTTTGCAACAGGTTCATTAGAACCAACAACGCCAACAATTCCACACATATTTATTACGAATTAAAATTAGTATAAATGATGTGTAGATAATACCGGAGCGCTTTATCAAGTAAATTGTAATCTTTGGAAAAAAATTGTAATTTTTTGAAAT
>SHWK01000045.1 GCA_009693885.1 Rickettsiales bacterium | reverse complement strand
ACCGCCATCAAAGGCGTATGTAGGGCTGGAGTAACGCGCCACACCACAAAATATCCAACAAAACAAGTGAGAATAAAAATTGTCAGGCCAAAAATAAAAGGATCGACACCGCCGCCAAAAGCGCCCGTAGCAGTGATTTCAGATACTTTATTGATCAAGGCTTCAGTATCACGATTTAACTGATCTGAAAGTGCGATAATTTCTTGAATTTTGCTCATAAATTTAAATTATTTTAACTAAATATTTAGAAAAACTTTGATGATATTTTTTCTGCTGTCAAATGTTTTATATAGCTTGAGATTGTAAAAATCTTGCTTTTCACCTTCAAAATAAAGGATTTGCTTCAAATTATCTATCATTTATTGACTTCCAAGCGATAAGTCTTTAAAATCACCCACCTTCCCCTTGAGTTTTTTGTATTGGGACGTAGCCAAGCGGTAAGGCAACGGGTTTTGATCCCGTCATGCGTAGGTTCGAATCCTTCCGTCCCAACCATTTTAGTGCGCAGAAATTGCCTTTGTTTAAAACTTATATCCCAAAATCAGCTTAAAAATTCGCGCTACCGCCAATTGATTGCCTCGAACATTTTCATAAATTGGCAATTCAACATCGGCATAAATTTTGAATTGCGCAAAATTTAATTCAACCCCTGGAGCAATAAAGGCGCGACTATAGCCACTATTTGATTTATCAGCATTTAAACCGCTATCACTTGATTTTTTAGAGGTAATGATTTGCAGCATCGGTGAAACTTTGGAAAAATTAGCAACCCTTCCCAAGCTATAATAGGAGCCAATCGAGAGACTTGCTTCGTCTCCTGGATGAAAATCACTTTTGGTAATAATTGGTTTTTGCCAACTTAGCTGCGAAAACCAACCGAGAGTAGCGCCTTGATTAATGTAACCCATGTGATAAGCGCCTAAAATTATATCAGTTGAACCATTGCCGATTTGCGTATCACTATCAAAACCCGCTTGTTTATTGGCGCCTGTTGGCAATTTTAAACCAAAAGTTAGACCAGTTGACATATCATCAAAAAGGCCTGAATAAATCGCATGAACTTTTACATCACCTACAGAATTATGTTTTTGCGAAATTGTTCCCGCATCATTTTCTTCTTCATCGCTGGATGTGGCAGATTTTACATTGCGCAGAACATAAGGCGCTCTAGCCATCACGCCCCATTTGCGATTGAACATATATTGCCCGCCAACAGTAACAATTTGTGTATCAATTTTTTTTAGTTCGTTGTTTGAAGCATCAGAAGAAGAGGTTCCGTGCCAGTTTTTATTTTGGCTAATATTATCATATTCAATAAAAGCCAAACCGCCCTGAGCCGATGGCAACAAAGAGCTGGTGCCAACATCAAAAAGTGAACATCCACAAGCACAAGCCAAAACTTGCACTGGTTTTAAAACAAAAAAAGCGCCCAAAATCGCTAAAATTTTTGTGAATTTATTTTTCATCGATTAAAATTTGAAGATAAATTTTAAAGCCCTCGCAAAGCAACTCAGCAATAAATATTTTTACAATTGATAATATATCGCATTATAAATTGAATAACTAATTTTACTCCATTATTAATATAGATTAAATTTAATCGCTCAAATAATAATGGTATTTGTAGAAAAAATCAAAACCAAAATCAAAGGCTATTACAACAGCCTAAAAACAAGACTGGCGGCCTCTGAGGCCTATAAAATTATTTTGCCAGTTTTTTTTGCCTGCCTGCTTTTATTGATTCTTATCCCTTATTTATTCAATAATTCTGCACTGCAATTTCAAATTGAGCAAAGAGTTAGCGCTGCTTTAAAAGCAAATCTTGAAATTGAAGGAAAAGTATCTGTGGCATTATTGCCCTCTCCATCAATCACCATCAACGAGGCCTTCTTGCAAAATTATGTTAATGACGGTGAAAATTATAGTTTTTATGCCAAAAAAATTACCATTAAATTATCATTTTTATCATCTTTGATGGGAGAATTTGCGGTTGATAAAATTATCTTCTCGCAAGCAATTTTACAAAATTATAGCAATGACGAGAAGCCTGTGGGAATGTCGGATACGCTCACAGAAATTATTGCAAAAAAAGCCACATCTCCTGCAATCAAAACAGGAAATAACAGCGGAATTAGCGGCAAATTATTTGTTGATTTATTCAAAATTGATAAACTTGATTTAGCCAATTTCAATTCGGCTAATTTACCAAAAATATTTATTGAGAAATCGACTTGGGTTGCTTATGATAAACTTTCTAACAAGAGAGAGCTCGGCGCCATCAATGCTCAAGCCTTTTTCTCAAAAAAGAAAGTCATCGCCGAAGGTTCATTTTCTAATCAAGAAATCATTAATAATTTTCATTTGAGCGCCAAATTTAGGCAAAAATATGATGAAAATTCTGAGAATAATAGCTCTGTCTTAGAGCTTACTTCTCCCTATGGAAACTTCAAAATTAGCGGCGTTTTTCCTGAAGAAAATCTTGGATTTTTAAAAAGCAAATTCAGAGGCAAACTTGAGGCGGAAATCTTTGATCTAAAAAATTTCTATAAAAGTTATGTAGCGCGCGATGGGCTTATCTACAACAAAATTAATCCTACTAATAAATCAATCAAACTTAAGGCCAGCATTGTCAGTGAGGCGGAGCAAATATTGATTAATAATATTTTTATTAACTCCAACATTATCAATGGTCGCGGCGATATTGAGATTGATTTAACATCAAAATTACCATTGATCGATATCAAGATGGGCCTTGAAAATGTTGATCTTGATGCCATTTGGTTGAGTGACAAAGAAGTTGCAATTGCCGCCGAGAACAAAGCTGCAACACCAGAGACCACCGAAGTTGAAACTGGAGATAATTCAAACAATATAACAATAGAAACAAAAAAAGAGGAAAATGATCTCGTGCTAAATCTTGCCAAAGATATTCGCGATTTTGATCTCACCGCCGAGCTCACAATTAGTCGCGTAAAATATCTCAACGAAGAAATAAAAAATGTTAATCTTTATACTACAATTTCAAAAGAAGGTGAGATATTAATTCTGCCACTAACACTAGAGGTTCCGGGCGGTGGAATATTCCGTATGAGTGGCGCACTCGAAAACCACACTATCCCCAAATTTATCGGCAGCCTTGATGCAAGCGGCACCAAGCTAGCTGATATTTTTAAATGGCTGCATATAGAATCACAAAATTTGATTTATGCCAATCTGAAAAACTACAATCTTTACGCCGATATAATGTTGATTCCAAACTCGACATCTCTAAATAATGTCTATCTCAATATCAATGATGGAAAGAGTGAAATACTCGGAGAAATACATATTCAATATACAACAAAAACTTCATCAATTTTTAGCAATTTTCATGTTAATAATTTAGTGATTGATGATTATTTTTTTACCTCCGGACAAAACATTTATTTATCGCCCGGATCACTGATTAAGAAGCTTCTCTGGCTCAATGATTTTAGCTCAAATAACAACCTCTCTTTATCATTTGATAGATTGGTTTATAAAAATTCAACCTTTGATGATCAATCAGTAAAAATGCGCTTCGGACAAGGCTATCTTGAAATCAGAGAGTTAAAATTAAACTCGGATAAAATTAATTTAGCTGCATCTTTAGCGGTTGATATTAGTGGCACCAGCCCTAAATTTGATATAACAATTAGAGCAAAAAGCTTTGATTATCAATCTTTGCAAAACACTCCGGATTCTAGTATTGATAAATCCGTTTTGATTGACGATAAATATCCTGCAACTAATGATGGCAAGCCTTCGTCGGAACAAACTAGCAAAATTTCTGCACTAGATCAATTCTACGCACTGCCATCTTTAGAAGGATTCAAAGGAAATATTTCTATCAATTTAGACAGTGCTTATTTTGATGATTTTCTCGCTGAAAATATAAAAATTTCTGGCAAATTAAAAGATGGAATTATTGATTTTGATAATTTCACTGCCGATATTTATGGCGGCAACTTAACTTATAAAGGGGTCGCCAGCATCAAATTTGACAAGGCTTTGAGTGGCAATGCTGTTCTAACTGAAATAAAATTACAACCATTATTATATGATTTAATGGGAATAAAAAATATTAATGCCACCTCCAACATAACCGCCAGCATCGAATCTTTAGCGAGCAGCAGAACTGAGTTTTTTAAAAATTTAAATAGCTCCATAAAATTTAGTAACGCAGGAGTAACCATTGAAAAATATGGCTTAAACGACCTTATAAAAAAAATGTTTAATCCAAAAAATTATGTCGACGATCTGCGTGATCCAGAAAAAATTCTTTTTAATCCTAGTGCCATAACCACTTTGAAGCAAGCCACTGGCACAGCCACGATCGAAAAAGGTCGCGACAATGCATTTAAAATAGATTTTGAAACTGTGGCAGCGAATGGCATATTCTCTGGCAATATTGATTTTGTCAGAAATTCAATTGATGGCTTGGCAAACATTATTTTCTTAACTGGAAATCTCAAAAAACAAATCCCTCTAAATATCGCAACAAATCTCAAAGGTGATTTTAACAGCATTGCTCAAAGTAGCAATCTCGATCAAGTAAAACAATATTTAAAATTGCCCGATGCGCCACCAATTGAAGCGAGCGCACCAATAAACGCCGCAACTCCTAGCGCTCAACCATCGTCAACAGCAGCTACAGCCCCTTTTGATCAAATACCTGCAGCAGCAACTAATAACACATTTTTACCGCCACAACAGCAACCTGATGCTGCCAATTCAATGCCGCAAGATGCATCTTCGCAAGCAATTTATACGCCTAACAAACAATGAAAAACAAAATTTCAATCCACGATATTCTCAATAAAAAAAATCGCGAAAAAATCACCTGCCTCACCGCCTACACTTTTCCTATCGCAAAAATTCTTGATAATTTTTGCGACATAATTTTGGTTGGCGATTCACTCGGAATGTGCATTTATGGCCATAAAGATACTGTTGATGTTAGTGTTGAAATGATGATAAATCACGGTAGTGCCGTGGTGAAAGCGACACAACAATCATTAATTGTTGTTGATATTCCTTGTGGCTCATTCGAAAAATCAGCATTACAAGCCTATGAAACTGCGCAAAAAATTATCGATGAAACTGGCTGCGATGCCGTCAAAATAGAAACCTCGCGTGAGGCGATTGCTGCAATCAAAATGATGGTTGATAACGATATTGCGGTGATGGCCCATGTTGGTTTATTGCCTCAACAAGTGCGCGAAATAGGCGGCTATAAATATCAGGGCCGCGATGAAAAATCTGCCCAAGAAATAATCGAAATCGCCAAACTTGCTGAAGCTGCGGGAGCCTTCGCCTGCGTTATCGAAGCCGTTCCTGCAAAGCTTGCTGATCAAATTACCCGAGCATTAAAAATTCCTACAATTGGCATTGGGGCTTCTCTTGATTGCGATGGGCAGGTTTTGGTGATTGATGATGTGCTTGGATTGAATCAAGAATTTAAGCCGAGATTTGTTAAAAATTATGCCAATTTTGTAAGTGATGTGGGTCAGGCGGCTCAGGGGTTTGTTGCTGATGTTAAAAGTGGAAAATTTCCTGCGAAAGAGAATTTGCTTTAAACTGTGGTCCCGTTCCTCGGATTAAGAGCTTCTTTGGGGTTTTGTGATTATAACAAACCTCCTTTCTAATTTTTCTCCAAAAAAATTAGAATTGAAAAATATGGAGAGTAGCGGATTGGGTGGAGAGGCTCTGAGGCGAGTTCTGCGCCCATCGCAAGTACGCTTGCTTAAATCAGATGAGCGCGGTGTCTGAGCAGTAGAGCCTCTCCACCCAATCCGCTACTCTCCATATTTTTCAACCACCCAAACAAAAAGAAAAAGATTGAACTTTGCAACAAAATAGCAAAAATACTAAAATCCCTAACTTTTCTTAAAAAAAATGACAGAGCAAAATTTCGATGTAATAATTATCGGTGGTGGCCCTGGAGGCTATGTTGCAGCTATTCGCGCCGCACAACTTGGCCTAAAAACCGCCTGCGTAGAAAAACGCAAAACCCTCGGTGGAACTTGCTTAAATGTTGGCTGCATCCCCTCAAAAGCATTATTAGAAATCTCACACAAATTTCACGATGCCGCACATTCTTTCACCAAACTAGGAATCAGCATTTCTGCACCAAAAATTGATGTTGCAAAAATGCTCACTAACAAAAATGAAATAATCGCCGGCCTTACTGGCGGAATTGCTGGCCTCTTCAAAAAAAATAAAGTTACTTCAATTGAAGGTCATGGAAAATTTCTTGATAAAAATACTTTAGAAGTTACCAACGCAGATGGATCTAAGCAAAAACTCACTGCCAAAAATTTTGTTATCGCCACTGGCAGCGAAGTTACAAATTTGCCCGGAGTAGAAATTGATGAAAAAATAATTGTCTCATCTACTGGCGCACTTGATCTAGACAGCGTTCCAAAAAAAATGATCGTGATTGGTGCTGGCGTTATTGGCCTAGAAATGGCTTCAGTTTGGGGCAGATTTGGCACTGAAATTGAAGTAGTAGAATATCTCGATAAAATCACGCCTGCCATGGATGCAGAGGTTTCGCGCAACTTCCAAAGAATCCTCGAAAAACAAGGATTTAAATTTCGTCTTTCAACAAAAGTTCTCGCCGTTAAAAAATCCGCAAACGGTGCCAGCGTTGAAGTTGAGCCCGCAAATGGCGGCACCAAAGAAACATTGCAAGCAGATGTAGTTCTTGTTGCAATCGGTCGCAAACCCAACAGCGATAACCTTGGACTCGAAAATGTCGGCATCAAACCAAACGCTCGCGGCTTCATCGAAAACAAACATTTGCAAACTAGCACCAACAACATTTATGTTATCGGAGATGTCACCACTGGCCCAATGCTAGCGCACAAAGCCGAAGATGAAGGCGTGGCCGTAGCAGAAATTATCGCAGGCCAAAAAGGTCATATAAATTATGATGTGATCCCCAATGTGATTTACACTCACCCAGAAGTTGCCTCAGTCGGAAAAACAGAAGAAGAATTAAAGGCAGCAGGCATCGCTTATAAAGCAGGAAAATTCTCGATGATGGCAAACTCACGAGCACGTGCCACATTTGATGATCAGGGCTTCGTAAAAATTCTCGCTTGCGCCAAAACTGATCGCGTTCTCGGCGCGCACATCATTGCTCGCGATGCAGGAAACACTATCCACGAAGTTGTAATGGCAATGGAATTTGGTGGCTCAGCAGAAGATATCGCCCGCACTTGCCACGCTCATCCCACCTACAACGAGGCGGTGAAAGAGGCGGCATTAGCGGTTGATAAAAGAGCAATTCACGCTTAGATTAGATACCAGCTTTGAAAACATCTAGCTTAATTCTATCTTTA
>SHWK01000044.1 GCA_009693885.1 Rickettsiales bacterium | reverse complement strand
TTAAGCTGCGCGCGATATGAAGAATTAATTTTGTAATAAGCGGCCCCATCAAATCTAGTAAATCCCTTTAATTTAACCGCATTATCAACTGCCGCATATTGATGCGATTGACTGACAGCGCCCAAAGCCACGGCCCATTTGCTATCAAGATCATATTTGTTCCATAATGAGAAGGTGTTGCGAGGCACTAATCCAACTCTTTTGCCGGCGGCAGCGCTAGAAGTTGTCGTAATTGAAGTTGTTGATGTAATTACGGCATCTTGATAGGCATATCCGCCAATAATTTGCCATTTATCGGTTATTTTTCCTGTTGTTGCAATTTCAATACCTCTGGTGCGAGATTCTCCTGTAAGAACAAAAAACCCTGGATTATTGGGATCATTAGAGCGAGTATTGGTTCTATCAAGCTGATAAATAGCTGCCGATAAATTAAGCCTTGGATTTATATCCCATTTGCTGCCAATTTCATAATTTTCTAATTTTTCTGGCTTAAGAACCGCGCTTGATGCACTTAAACTATTAAATTGATCACCCGCACTTGGCAAATATGAAACACTGTAATTGCTATAAATTGAAACTGATTTTTGCGGCTTAAACAAAATGCCGGCGCGAGGCGATATTAATTTATCACTACGATTAAAACTTTGATTAGTGCGCTTGTCAAAAAGATCAATTTCAAAATTATCATAACGCAAGCCAGCAGTTATTTGCAGATATTTATTGATCTCGATCTGATCTTGAATATAAGCGGCATAAACCCTTACTTTTGAACTATTATCATTATCCCTTCCTGCTGTGCGATATGTTATAGGAGTAAGGCTGATAGGGTTGCTTATTGATACAAGTTCTGTTAATGAATTATTGTTAAAAAACCCGCTTTTTCTTAATATTTGAGAATCTTGCTGAGAAATTTCAGTTCCAAATAATGCGGTATGGGCAATTGATCCAGTTGCAAATTTTTGCGTCAAATCAGTTTGGTTAGTAAAATTATTGCGCTCTTGCGTATCATTATAAGCCGAAATTGTAAGATTTTCTGTAGAATCTACAGAACTTGATGCGTGAGTATTTTGATAAAACTTAGAATTTTGAGTATAGCGAGTATAATTTTTTAACTGCGTTTTTGGATTAAATTGATGAGTAATCGTCGCATATCCAGAATTAATTTCTGCGTCTACTTCATTTTCATTCGGATTTCCAAAAAACTCATTAGTTTTATAAGCGCCACCGTTAGAAGAAGGAATCCCGCGATCATTAAACCTTTTATCCTTAAAATGTTCATATCCAAATTTAATATCGGTGGCCTTGCTTAATTTAAGTGTTGCCGTTGGATTAAAGCCATAGCGCTCAAGGTCGCCATATTTGCGAAATGTTCCTGATTTTTCATACATGGTATTAAAGCGCAACGATAGTTTATCGTTAACTTTATCGCCAAAATCAGTTTCGATTCTTCTATTGTTAAATGATCCGCCCGAAGCAACAACTTTGCGCCTTTGTTCATCATCAGCAACTTTTGAAACACGATTAACCACGCCGCCACTTCCACCGCGACCAAAAGCCATTGCATTTGGTCCTTTTAAAAATTCAATGCGATCAATATTATAAAAATCACGATAATATTGTACATCGTCACGAGCGCCATCAATAAAAAAATCAGCGCTGGTAGAGTTGCCTCTAATTGTAATTTGATCGCGATTTCCTTCGCCTTGTTGAATATTAACCCCTGGAACATATCTAACCGCTTCTTCCATGCTAGTTATATTTTGATCGCGAATTTGATCCTGAGTTACCACCGAGATTGATTGAGGCACATCAAGCAAGGGGGTGTCGGTTCTTGTTGAGCTGCGAGTTGAACCAGTTTTATAGCCATCAACATTGCCTTCGTTTTTAATAGATTCTGCAGTAACTGTGATTTTTGATAGAATAGTGGCCTGTTTTGAAGATAGCTCATCTGCCCTAGCCGCGCTGGATAAAGTTAAAGAAGTTATTGTAAAAATAATAAGGTTTCGGCAAAAAGGCGCGTGATTCACAGAAATATTTTTAAACATTTTACAAATAGTTTGGATGGTTAAGAGCTTATCCCTAAAGGATTTCTAGGATATTTTTATCATCTATATTTTTAAAGAATGAATTAGCTTTATAAAAAATATGATAATGATAATCATTATCATTTAAGAATAGTTTGCAATAGTTTTTTATGATTAATAAATAAATCTTAAAACAACAACCCCTCCCCTTGAAAACCAATCCACCAAACATTATATTATTTTAAATATTTAATAAATAATCCAAAATAAAAATGACCGAAAAACAACAATTCTCCTTCGATGTAGAAGTGGGTAAAGTATTAAACCTAATGATCAATTCGCTCTACACCAACAAGGATGTGGCCCTGCGCGAGCTTATCTCTAACGCGGCCGATGCTTGCGACAAATTGCGCTATCTTAGCTCACAAAATCACGATCTACTGCAAGAAAACGAAGAACTAAAAATTTCGCTGCAAATTGATAAAGCAAAAAAACTGCTAATCATCACCGATAATGGCATCGGCATGAATCGCGAAGAATTAATTCAAAACCTTGGTACCATTGCGCGCTCGGGCACTGAAAATTTTGTAAAATCACTCACGGGCGATAAGGCCAAAGATGTCAATTTAATCGGACAATTTGGTGTGGGTTTTTATTCTAGTTTTATGGTTGCGGATAAGGTGGTTGTAGTATCACGCAAATATGATTCAAGCGAAACTTCTCAGTGGGAATCTGACGGTAGCGCTAATTTTAGCATTGGCGACGCCGCAGAAAACCTCGCTCGCGGCACTAAAATTATTTTGCATTTGAAGGATGAAGCCTCTGATTTTCTCGATCGTTTTCATTTAAAACATGTCGTGCAGACCTACTCCGATCATGTTAATCTCAAGATCGAATTCATCCCCGATAATCTCGAAGCAGGTGCAAAAATTGAAGTTTTAAATTCTGGCGCGGCACTTTGGACATTACCTAAAGAAAGCATCTCAAGCGAGCAATATCAAGCCTTCTTCAAGCATGTCTCGCACTTACCAGGCGAACCATTCATGACGATTCACAATAAAGTCGAAGGCCTTACAACTTACACTAACTTGCTCTTCGTGCCTTCAACCAAGCCGTTCGATCTCTTTCATCCAGATCGTAAACCATCGGTAAAACTTTATGTGAAAAAAGTTTTTATCAGTGAAGATTTAGATTTAGTTCCAGCTTGGATGCGCTTTTTGCGCGGTCTCATCGATTCTGATGATTTACCACTTAACATCAGCCGCGAAACTTTGCAGCACAATTTAGTGCTCGAAAAAATCAAAAAATCCGTTGTTAATAAAGTGCTTTCCGAGCTTAAGAAAAAAGCCTTAGACAGCGAAGAAGAATATCAAAAATTCTGGAATAATTTCGGCGCAGTTTTGAAAGAAGGATTGTGCGAATCTTCAGAATTTCGTGAAAAAATTCTCGAAATTTGCCGCTTTTATTCCTCAAAATCTCCAGATAAATTAGTCTCTCTGACAGAGTATCTAGACCGCACCAAAGCTGGCCAAGACAAGATTTTCTATCTCACTGGCGAAACAGTAGAAAAAATAAAATCAAGCCCACAATTAGAAATTTTTCTACAAAAAGATATTGAGGTTTTATTTTTAACTGATGCGGTTGATGATTTTTGGATGACAGTCGCTCTGCCTTACAAAGAGAAGGATTTTCAATCGATCACTCGCCATGATATTGAGCTTGATAACATCGATAAAGCCCCCTCAGAAAATCCAGAAGAACCTGAGGAAGATAATAAAATCAAGGATGTCACCACTTCTGCCTTCGAAAATCTCACCAAATTTATGAAAGAAATTTTGGGAGAAAAAGTGAAAGATGTGCGCATCTCAAAAAAATTGACTGATAGCCCAGTCTGCTTGGCTGTAGATTCAATGTCGATGGATATTCGCATGGAACGCTATCTTCTTGATCAAAAACAAATTCTTGCAGGCTCTGCAAAAATCCTTGAGATCAATCCAAGCAATGCGATTGTAAAAAATCTCAATGAAAAAATTGTGAGTGATAATGGTCGTGAAGAAGCCAAAGAAGCAATACGCACCTTGTTCGATCTAGCTTGCATAATTGAAGGCGAACCGATTGATAACGCCAAAGATTTTTCTCGCCGAGTAGAAAAACTAATGCGATAAACCATGCGCAGACAAGCCTTATCCAGAATTAGCTACAGCAAGTAGGTCGCGTTATTAAGCAACCAATTCTCCTCCGGCGCTAATTTTGCAATCGCCAAAAACTCTTGCGGCCTAATCTTAGTTGACGGCCTGTCACCACTAGCCTTATAAGGCTTAATCATAAATTTAATCCGCAATTTTTTAGTACGATTTTTCTTATCAATAAAACGCTCAGAAATTTCATTCAACATTTTTTCAACAATAAAATTTTCATAACCAAGGGCTCGCGACATAGATATAGAAAAGCTAAATGAGGCATAGTTAATAACTCTTCGCTTCTGATCCAGCCCCAAATGATGCGAAAAAACTTCGTGCAAAAATTGCTCCATTTTTTCGATTTTTTTCTCATTAGTAAACCACTTATCCTCATAATATGAAAACAGCACCGAGCCATAATCCATGCCCTTCTTATCCACTCCATGAACAGAAAGAATTTTGTTTTTTATATCATGATTATTTTTTTCAAAAACAATTGTCCATAAATTATTTTGACGCACATATCTAACCAGCATCATAAAGGCTGACTTATTATTGATTTGGTAAGCAGCAAGAATAATATCAGCCAAATCTCCATCTTCGGTGAAAAAATTATCGAAATTTTCTTTATCTAAAACATATTTTATTAACAGCAAAGAGTTGCATGATTTATAATGAAGCATTTTTCTAAAAGCTCCATAATCATCATAACTTAAAATCAGTGGAAAGCCACGCAGAATGGCCTTTATCAATGGATCATAGTAATGATTGCCACTTTTAATTAACTCATTTAATTCATCATATATATAACGCAAAATTTTATCTCTTTCCTTGTGATGCCCCTCAGCCAAACTGCTGCCATGAAACAACCTACGCAAACATTCTAAAATGTGATGATTATTGACTTTTTCATCATGCAAAATTTCATTTTTTATTATCTCAAAATCATCGTGATTTAGCTCAAAAACTTGCGATGATTGCTCATGCTCTATAATTGAAAAAATTGCAAATAATTTGGGATAATGCGTCATGTATTTTCTGTTGCGGATAATGGCGCGCAGCTCTTCTAGTGTGGCAAAAATATCTTTGCTAATCAAGCGCCAAAGCCTTTGCAACAGGTGCTGAATTTTTTTAAAAAATATTTTCATTGGGTTTTTTTATCATCTTTTGCTAATTCTAACAGATCATCAATCCTTATCAAATCTGTCTTAATTGCATCTTTATTTTTTGCTTGAGCAAATTTTTCTTGCGCTAATTTTGCATATTTACGAGTTTTTTCTTTATCGCCCGTTAAAAAATTATATTCTGCTAAAGCCAATAAAGATCTGGGCTCATCGCCATTTTTATTGTAAGCGCTAGCAAATTCTCGATATAAGAAAGGATTTTCGCTTTCAAAAACTTGTGCCTCTTTTAATCTTTTCAATGCAATATCAATTAGCGAATAATCATTTGTCGATAAAGTTAAAATTGCAAGCGCAAAAGAAATTTTTATCGACGCAGAATCTCGCGGCTCTAGCAAAGTTATCGCTTTGTTATAAGCAAGAACCGCATTACTGATATCTCCTGATTCAAATAAAATTTGTGCTTTTAATTCATATAAAAATCCATCTTGATCATTTTTAGAAATCACTTCATCAAGCAATTTCAAGCCTTGCGGGCTTTTTCCTTTGCGATGTAGCGCAACGGCGCGAACATATTTTGCAATATCATCATCACGATTTTTATATTTTTTTAGCAACAATTCTGGATCATCAATAAAGGCCTCAAGCTTTGCCAATACTATATCCATCCGCGGTTGTAATTTTTTATTCCACTCTTTATCAGAAAATTTTATATGCACAAAATTGCTTTGCAAATATTCAATTCTTTTTTTGCTAACAGGGTGAGTTAGTGCATATTCATCGATTTTTCCTTTATAGCCAATCATTTCATGATCGAAAAATTCGAGCAACTCAACCAAGCCATCTGCTGGATAATGCAGTTTGATAAGATATTTTGCCGCGTGACGATCCGCCGCCTCTTCTTGTCCACGAGTATATTTTAAAAACATTCTTTCTGCCGCTTGCGAGCCCCCAAGAAGTATCGCCTGCCCCGCATCTGGGGCGCCACCAATCAAGGCACCAATGCCCAGCAAATAACTAAGCAACATCGTATTATTAGCATCTTTCATTTCTTCGGAAGAGCGCGCAATGTGGCCAGCCGCAATGTGTCCAGTTTCATGCGCGATTACACCAATCAGGGCATCGGGCGTTTTATATTTGCGAATTAATCCAGTATTGATAAAAACATTTTGTCCGCCACTAACAAAGGCGTTAATTTCATCATCATTAACAATATAAATGTTAATATTTTTTGCCTCAAGATTTGCTGCGGCAAAAATTGGATCGGCAATTTCGTGGAGGAATTTTTCGGTTTCAGCATCGCGGATCAATGAAGTAGAGGCTTGAGAAGAAATAGCAAAAAATAAGACAAAAATTAGGGTGAGAAAAAATTTGGATTTTACAAAAATCTGTGTCATAAATTTGTTTTGATCAATATGAAACAATAATAATCGATGCTTTACAATATTCACGATAATACTTTTTCTCGCACCTTTAAACAACTGGTTTTTTGGCTGAGTCTTTTGGCAATGTTAGGGTTGGTGGCTTTTTTGCTTAAGGATGAAATAAAACTGCCGCAACACCGCATCACGCTTGAGGTTGATCTTAAAAACAAAATCAATATTTGCACCCCAGATAATCCCAAAGAATTGCGCGAAAAAAAATTATATGAATTCTGATTTAATCACGAATTTTCTTGAAAAACTGCGCGCTGAAGAGGGTTTGGCGCAGAATACAATTTCTTCTTATCGTAAAGATTTAGAACTATTTGCAGAATTTTTAAAAGGCACCAAGCTTGTAACTGCAAGCCCCGATAACATAAAATCTTACCTGCATTTTCTTCATAAAAAAGATTTAAAATCATCATCAATCGCGCGCAAAATTTCTTGTTTCAAAAATTTTTATAAATTTTTAGAAGATGAGAAGCTAATAAAATCAAGCCCTACCACCAATTTAGAAAGCCCAAAAAAAGATTTTATTTTGCCCAAAGCATTAAGCGAAGAAGAGATGTTTCGGCTTTTAAATTTTGCCAATAAAGATGATTCAGAGTTAGGAATAAGAATGGCCTGCATGCTAGAGGTGCTTTATGCCGCAGGGTTACGCGTTACAGAATTAGTATCGCTGCCAATTAGCGCAATTCAAAAAGATGTGGTGGGATTAAAAAACTATTTGATCGTCAAAGGCAAGGGCAGTAA
>SHWK01000043.1 GCA_009693885.1 Rickettsiales bacterium | reverse complement strand
GCAAAATATTCTGAATCATGCCAATTGCCTGCATTACCAAGGCTGCGCGAATATTCGAGATATTCTAAAGCAAGATAAGAGCTATAAAAATTATCCAACTTCAAGCCATTCTCAACTTGCGCCAACTGATGTAGATTGCTAGCGCAGGAGGTTACAAATATTAATGTTGTGATTTGAAAAAATTTTTTAAACATTTAGTAGTTAAGAATTAAAAAACGCCTAACTAAATGCTAAACACTAAATGTTAAAATGTTAATTCTTTTTGAAAAATATCGCTAGGTTGATTCGAGAACCACCGCGCATCATACTTAAAGAACTAACAACACATTCTTGCAAACATAAAAAAACCCTTGGCGATTAAACCAAAGGTTTTTTTATTTATAAAATAAAATTCTAAACTAAGAATTCATCGATTTAAAAAACTCTTCATTGCTCTTTGAATGTTCAATTTTATTCAACAAGAATTCCATCGCTTCAACCGAGCTCATCGAGTTGACAATTCTGCGTAACATCCAAGTTTTCGAAAGCGTCGCGCGCTCAACTAACAACTCTTCTTTACGCGTTCCAGATTTAGTGATATCAATAGCTGGGAAGATTCTCTTATCAGAAATTTTACGATCCAAAATAACTTCCGAGTTACCCGTTCCTTTAAATTCTTCAAAAATAACTTCATCCATTTTTGAACCAGTATCAACTAGCGCCGTAGCAATAATTGTAAGTGATCCACCTTCTTCAATATTTCTTGCTGCACCAAAAAATCTTTTCGGTTTTTGCAATGCGTTTGAATCTACACCACCAGTAAGAACCTTACCCGATGAAGGAATCACCGTGTTGTAAGCACGTGCCAAACGAGTGATTGAATCTAACAAAATCACTACATCTTTTTTCGCTTCAACCAAGCGTTTCGCTTTTTCAATAACCATTTCGGCAAGTTGCACATGGCGAATTGCTGGCTCATCAAAAGTAGAACTGACAACTTCACCTTTTACAGAGCGAAGCATATCGGTTACTTCTTCGGGGCGCTCATCAATCAATAATACAAGCAATACAACTTCTGGATGATTGCTGGCAATTGCATGGGCAATATTTTGCATCAAAGAAGTTTTACCTGTGCGTGGAGGAGCAACAATCAAGGCGCGCTGACCTTTACCCATTGGCGAAATCATATCGATAACGCGAGTAGAAATATCGCCATTAATTGGCGCAATTTCTTCCAAATGTAACTTTTTTTGTGGATAAAGTGGAGTTAAGTCATCAAATAAAACACGATTTCTGATTTTATCTGCAGTATCAAAATTGACTTCACTAACTCGCAATAAAGCAAAATATCTTTCACCTTTTTTTGGCGCACGAATCTGCCCTTTAACCGTATCACCAGTGCGTAGACCAAATCTTTTAATTTGACTTGGTGAAACATAAATATCATCAGAGCCAGGAAAATAATTGGTTTCTGGAGCGCGTAAAAATCCAAATCCATCGGGCAAAGTTTCAAGAACACCTTCACCAACAATGATATTTTCAGGATGCTGGTCAGAGAAATTTTTCAAGATATGATAGATAATATCTTGGCGACCGAAATCTCCAATATTATCAAGACCATTCTCGCGAGCCACTTCTACCAATGCTTCAACTGGCTTTGACTTTAAGCTTTTTAGCTCAAGAATTTTGCCATTTTCACCAACTGGTTTGGCTTCGCCGCTGTAATCTTCATCATCGGCGCTGTTATTGCGCGAATCATCATTGCGTGAATCTTGGTTGTGGCGTGAATCTGAATTTCTAGAATCGGAGCCGCGTGAATTATTGCGATCACCACGGTCTGAACCGCGTGAATCAAAGCCGCCACGATCGGAGCCGCGTTCTGAGCGTTCTGAGCGCTCTGGTCTTTCTGAGCGTTCGCGTTCTGGGCGATCTGAGCGATCCAAACGAGAATCGGATCCTCTTGAATCTGAACGATCTTCTCGATCTGAACCGCGTGAATCTGAACGATCCGAACCGCGTCTACTAATTAAATTTCTCACTGGAAAATTGCGTTGTTGGTTATTATTAGTGGTTGGAGCCACTGGGGTTGAAGGCGTTGAAACTGCTTGTTCTGAAATTGTTTGTTCTGTAGCCGATTGAACTGGTTCCTGATTTACTCCAACATTGACGGATGCAGAAGCTTGTGTTGGCTGCGTTTCATTAGGAGCACCGTAACGGAGTGTAAGAGTAGATGACATTTAAAAAAGATTGATTGATATATTAATGAAGAAATTTGAGAAACTAAAATGCGTTAATTTGCGCAGGAAAATTGATTTATCTATAAAATGATTTGGAAAAAGTATCTGAAATAACTAGTGGAGACGGTTTCTAAGTAATTGGCCAAGAGTATTAGGTCAATTTAGAAAACTGGACGCTATCATAACAGATATTCTTATGTTAGTCAAGTAATTATTATTTTATTTAAAATAACCAATCTTTAATATATTGCAGCGCCTCTACTCCCAGAAAGATCGCAGCAATTGAGATTGCTATGCCAATTAAGCCTACAATTATACCCAAAATCACTGCTAAGCCATCTTTTTCGAGCAATCCAAAGGAAATTATTAGAATTCCAAAGCCAGGAATGAAGTTGGAAAGCGGCATCGGCAATAAAATAAAGGTAGCGAAAGCGAAAACAAAAAAGCCTACAACCCGCTCTGCGAAAGGCTTGGTCATAAAATAAAAACGCGGGCGCAAAATGCTTTCAACCCTTCTGATATAGGGGGAAGACTTGCGCACCAAGGTTGCAAGCGTCGATCTTTTTATGGTAAGTTTGGCGAATCTCTTAGGCAATTTTGGCGATTTAAAGCCCGCCATCATCTGCAAAGAAAAAATTACTAAAGGTATTGAGATGATACTAGGAAAGGGCGGCGGTAGTGGAATGAGAATGCCAAAAGCAAAAATCATTAATGCCAAGCCAAAACCAACACCTTCCATTGCCGCCATTAAATCAGTTATTAATAGGCGATCGGAGGAGGAACTATTGACCACGCCTTCAATTGCGTCGGTTGCGATAACTTTTTTTTGGTCCATTTATTTTTTTTCTTCTTTATCTTCTAGCTCAGGTTTTTTTTCACCCTTTAAGCCGTCTTTGAAATTGCGAATTGATTTGCCGATATCGCCCATGACATTAGGTAATTTTCCAGCGCCGAAAAAGATAAAAACGATTACTAAAATTAAAACTAATTCCCAAATTCTGCCCATATATATTCTCCTAATTATTGTTTAATAAATTCATCAACTCGCCCCATTCTCTAGTGCTTAGGCCTGAATTTTCTTGATCGATTTTTTCACCTTTTACTAATTTTTTGATAACTTCTAGTGCTGCTCCTGAAACTTCTTTGCCATCTTTGCGGTGCTTCATGAAGGCTTCGAAGCAGTGTGGTACCCATTTTTGCACTAGATCGAGCATTATATTGGCATAAGCGCGAATTTCATACTGCGCGTGGCCGTCAGAGCGCAAATGGAGGAAATTTAGTAGATTATGCAAATCGATCTTCCAATACCATTGTGTGTAGCAGTTGATTGGTAGATTAATCCGCGCCAGTTCTCGTGCGAGGCCATCTTTTGATTCATCGACAATATTGCCATTGTCATCTTGATTGATCATCTCGAGATAGTGGCCATAAGCGTTGGCGGCATCTTTTTTGAGGAGTTCTAGCACTTGCTTTTGTTCGGCAGCGCTTAATTGACGCGCTTCGTCGCGGCCTTGGTGATTGATTTTTGATTGCGCCGCTAAATGTTCTGCTTTTGGAATGTAAAATTCATCTTCCATGATTGAATAGCGTGCAGAATATTCATTGATTGATGCTGTGCGATGACGAATCCATTGGCGCGCGATAAAAATTGGTAGCTTAATATGAAATTTAATTTCACACATTTCGAACGGCGTAGTATGGCGATGGGCCATCAGGTAGTTGATTAAACCCTTATCGGCATTGATTTTTTTAGTGCCAGAGCCATAAGATACACGAGCCGCCTGCACTACTGCAGCGTCGTTTCCCATATAATCTATGACGCGAATAAAACCATGATCCAGAACCTCAAATGGAGTATAGAGAGCGTCTTCAAGCTCTGGCGATACCGGGCGCAGAGTGGTTGATTTTTGTTGACGCAGTAGGTTTATTTCCTCTAGCTGATCTTTTTTGATGACCATTTTTAAATTAGGAATAGAATTTAGTAATTATACATAGTTAATTAATTTATATGATACAGGATAAAATTAAAGACTTAATTGATAAATCACCACCAAGAAGCGGTGTCTATCGCTTTCTTGGTGAAGATAGCGCTGTTCTTTATGTTGGCAAAGCAAAAAATCTGCGCAAAAGGTTGTTGAATTATTTGGCGGTGGAGCGACTTTCGGCACGCATTGCCCATATGATGTTTTTGGCGCGCGATCTTGAATTTACGCAAACTAAAAATGAGCTTGAAGCCTTGCTGCTAGAGCACAATCTAATCAAAAAACTAGCGCCGCGTTATAATATTTTGTTGCGCGATGATAAAACTTTTGCCCTGATTGCAATTGATAAGAAACACCAATTTGGCGGCATTCGCAAGCATCGCGGGCTTAAAAATAATGATAGTTTTTATTTTGGCCCCTTTGCCTCAGGTGATGATGTCAAACGCGTGATTGATGTTTTGAAGAAAAGTTTTTTGCTGCGCTCATGTTCTGATTCTGAATTTAAATCTCGCACTCGACCTTGCTTAGAATATCAAATTAAAAAATGCTCGGCACCTTGTGTGGGACTGATTTCGCGAGATGATTATGCTTCATCAATTAATATGGCGGTTGATTTTTTGAGTGGAAAATCTTCGCAAATACAATCGGTTTTATCTGATAAAATGCAAAAATTTAGTGCAGTGCTAGATTTTGAGAAAGCAGCGCTGGTACGCAATCAGATTAGATCCTTATCATCGATTCAAGCAAAACAAAATGTCAATTTGTCGGATATAACTGACAAGGATATAATTAATTTGGTCACAGAAAATGATCAATTTTGCATTTATGTTTCCTTTTATCGTGGCGGCAATAATTATGGCTCAAAGCCTTATTTTTACAAGGTTGAAGATGGTGTATCGGCAACAGAATTATTGACAAAATTTTTGGGACAATTTTATTTAAATCAAGAACCTCCGGAAGAATTATTGTTAAATTTAGAAATTGAAGAACATGATTTGATGGAAAATTTTTTGAGTAAATTGGCTGGTAAAAAAGTTATTATAAAAATTCCACAACAAGGCGATAAATTCAAGCTGCTAAAGGATTTAGAGCATATTGCAAAACAAGTATTGCAACGCAAAATTGAAGAAAATTTTAATGAAAAAGAATTATTGTTAGAACTGAAAACGCTTTTTAATTTGTCGGATATTCCTAATAGAATTGAGGTTTATGATAATAGTCATATTAGCGGAAAATTTGCGGTTGGGGTGTTGATTTGCGCTGGTCCCGATGGTTTTATAAAAAGCGGTTATCGCAAATATAATTTGGAGTTAGAAGAGTTAAAAAACAAAGATGATACCGCGATGCTACGTGAAGTTTTGCGACGCAGATTTCGCTCTTGCAAAAATGATGATGGTGCTGTTGATAAAGGCGAGAGCATCTCTCTCGATAAAGATGCTAGCCGCACTAATAGGGATTCTAACGCACCAATCATGCCAGATTTAATCATCATCGATGGCGGCCTAGGGCAACTTAGTGCGGCAAAAAATATTTTTGATGAGCTCGGTGCAAAAGTGCCATTCATCTGCATATCCAAAGGCCCTAACCGCAATGCTGGTGAAGAATATTTCCATCAAATTGATTGCAAAAGTTTTACTTTGCCAAAGCAAAGTAAATTGATGTATTACATGCAGCGCCTTAGAGACGAAGCCCATCGCTTTGCCATCACAACACATCGTGCTAAGCGCGGCAAATCTTTAACAAAATCTTCGTTAGATGAAGTTCCAAATATTGGCGCTAAGCGCAAAAAAGCATTGCTTAATCATTTTGGATCGGTGGATAAAATAAAATCGGCAACGGTGGATGACTTAGTGCGAGTAAATGGGATCAGCCTTGCTATTGCAAAAAAGATTTGGGGATTTTTTAAGTAACATTGTGGGTGTGGGTGAAAGAAATAGGCACTGCGTTGGATTTTTTGTGCTTTCAAATCAATATCACACTCTTCTAACAAAAGAACCAACTCAACCCCGCTTACTAGAGCGATAAAATATCCAATATAAACCCATTGTCACAAATAAAAGCACAATCGATGTCAACGCCGCTGAAGGCTTATCAATTATAACCGCAACAGAAATAAACAGATAAAAAATTATATACAAAACCGTAAAAAAAGGTGTGAATTTTTTAAGATTACCATCAACAAATTTATCGCCTTGTTTTTGCTTGCGCAAAATAAATAAAGTTGCCGCCGATCCTGTCATTCCGATGCAATCAAGAAAAATACTAAAACTTAGAATATCATCCACCCGCTTGCCAAAAAAAGTTATGATAATCGTTAAAGCTGAAAATGCCGCCAAGCCATATGATAAGGCCTCTGTTTTATGATGTTTATTTTGAAACATGCGTGGCAAAACTTTATCTTCACTCATCGAAAACATTACTCGCGGATTGCTTAATAAAGTAATATTTACATATCCTAACACGCTGAGAATCATGCAAATATCAAAAATTTTAGCGCCAAATTTTCCGAACCAAACCTCGAATAACAAGGCCCCGATTGCGTTGGCGTTTTTTATTTCGTTGAAGCCGATGATTTTTATATAGGCATAATTGATTGCGAGATATAGAAAAATTGAGATTAGAACGCCAATTATAATGCCGCGTTTCATGATTTTTCCTGATGAAACTTCTGATCCAAAATTAATTGCTTGTTGATAACCGCTATAAGTGAATAAAACTGAAACTAGGCTTATCAATAGCAATAGCAGAGCGTTGTGGCCATTATATAGGTGAATAACATCATCATTGTAACCATGTGGAATCACATTAGCTCCTTTTAGCAAGGTGGCAATTAGCAAGATTACTAAAGCAATTTTTACTACAGTTAAAACATTTTGTAATTGGGTGCTGGTTTTTAATCCGGATAAATTTACAAAATAAAATGAGGCAACTGATATCGCTGCGACGATAATGTTAAAGAGGGCTCCCGATGGCTGATTGAATAATAAATCACTGACATAATCGGCGCCGATTAACGCTATCACGGCTAGAGTTGCGGCGTTGCTGATTAAAATTAAAACATTGATGGTGAAGCCAACTGCAGGGTGATAACAGTAGGAAAATACTTTGTAATATCCGCCCATTGCGGGCAGCCTTTGGCCGATTTCGGCGTAGATTAATGCGCCGAGTAAAGTAACGATTCCACCGATAATCCATGCGGCGAAAAAAATAAATTCAGTACCTGATTTTGCAGCAACAGTTGCGGGAGTTTTGAAAATTCCCATTCCGATTATTAGGCTGACCACAATAACCGTAAGGCTGAAGAGGTTGATCGTTTGCTTTGGTCTCATCTCAGATAGATAATTATTATACAAGTACTTGCGACCCTTCCGCAATTTTTTCATCATAAAACTGCTCAATTAAATTGCGCACATTTTCATAACCTTGTGTGATATTA
>SHWK01000042.1 GCA_009693885.1 Rickettsiales bacterium | reverse complement strand
TTAATATTGTCTGTATTTCTAATCACATTCAGGATCAGATCTTTATCCCAAAACATAAAATTACTAAGCATGCTCGCAATTGGCAACCTACCTCGATCACCAAGTTGATTAAAATATTTTTTACCACCATCAATAGATAAAAAATGAGCAACCGCCTGATTTCTTACCACAGCGATAGCCTTCTTCTCTTCATCACCAAGAGCAACATCGTCCCTGAGAAAAAAAGTTGAGGCATTTTTTAACAAATCCCCCATCGTATCATGACCAGTCATTTTATTAGCTGCAAAAATCTTTGCGATCTGTGCGATAGCTTCATCAGCATTTTCTCCCTGCAGCAGAATATCAAAACACTGATTTAGAATTGCATTCGTAAGCATATAAATTAAATTAAAATTGAACCTCTTCCATTTCATACATCCGCTTATAAAGACCATCTTGAGCCATTAACTCTCGATGTGTGCCGATCTCAGCAACTTCACCATCTTTAATAAAAATAATCCGATCAGAATTCATGATAGATGAAAGTTTATGCGCAACGCTAATCACTGTTTTGTTACGCGCCAAATTATTGATGATTTTCATGATTGCTTGCTCATTTTTATTATCCAGTGCTGATGTTGCTTCATCCAGCAAAAACACCGGAGAATCTTTAATAATAGCCCGTGCAATTGCGATTCTTTGACGCTCTCCGCCAGATAATTTTATACCCTTTTCACCAACAAAACTATTGATTCCCTCAGGCAAGTTTTTAATAAAATGTAAGAATGAATGTTCCTTAATTATTTGCTCTACATGAGCTTTGGTGATAGACTTATCAACATAAGCGATATTCTCAAAAATCGTGCCAGAAAAAATAAAACTATCTTGTGAAATATAAGAAAAATTCTGGCGCAAATCAGCGAATGACAATAATTTTATATCAACATCATTGATCGAGATCACCCCTGAATCAACATCATAAAAACGCAGTAGAAGCTGCAGAATCGTGCTTTTACCACTGCCGCTAGATCCTACAATCGCAACTTTTTCACGCGGCTTTATAGTGCAACTAATATTGTTGAGAGTGATCGTTTCTTTGCGGGAAGGATAAGAAAAATTTACATTTTTAAAATCAATTTCAATTTCTTTTGCCAGCAAAAATTGTCGAGGATTTTCAACCTCTTGCACCTTCGATTTTGTCTCCAATAATTCAAAAATTCTACCCGAAGCCGCCGCGGCATTTTGTATTTGTCCCGCCACTTGACTAAGCGAAGCCAAAGAAGTTGCAACAATAACTGAATAAAAAATAAATGAGGATAACTCACCAGAAGAAATTTTTTGCACCAAAACATCATGGCCACCGGACCACAATACCGCTGCAATCCCACCAAAAGCCAAAGAAATAACTATCGCGATTAAAAGCGAACGAATTTTTATTTTTTCTAAAGCGATCTTCAAAGAATGATCCACTAATCCAGCAAAATTTTTTATTTCTTTTTCTTCGCAAGAATAAGATTGGATTGTTTTTATTCCCCCGAGAGTTTCTTCGATATGCGCCCCAACTGCAGCCACAGCAGCTTGTGATTTTGTCGATAATCTTTTGATTAACTTTCCCATCACAAAAATCGGCACAATCGCAATAGGAATTATCATGATCGAAATCATCGTTAACTTAACGCTGGTAAAAAATAAAAAACCAATGCCTCCAATAAAAAGCAAAAAATTACGCAAGAAAAATGGCGCACCATTGCTGATAATATCATAGATAATAAATGTGTCGAGAGTAAGGCGGGATACCATATCTCCCGTTTTAGAAGTTTCAAAAAACTCAGCCGAAACACCAACGATGTGATTGTAGGATTTTTTGCGCAAATCAGCGACTATTTTTTCAGAAATGCCGTGTGTCAAACTAGCGCGATAATATCCCGCTATCGCCATTATCAAAACTGCAGCAACAAATATTCCCAAAGAAATGTTCAGAAAAAATATATTTTGTTGCACAAAGCCAAAATCAATTAAATATCTAATCGCCTTACCAAAAAATAAAATCATCAAAGCTGTAACAGCAAGAGCCAGTAAGGCAAGAAACAGATCGGTTTTATGGGGTTTAAAAAATGGCAACAAGCGCAACAAATCGGGGTAAGATTTTTTTTCTGATTTTTTTGAAGAGATTCTCATCATAAAGAATTGTGCGCTCCATCGCAAAGCACACCATTTTTGCTGTGTTTACAGCCACAAAAATAAACTTGCTTGCTTTCGGTTGCTTCATAAACAACTGATTTCATAACGCTTGTTCCATCAGCGTTTTTGTGAGCCTTGTGAGATCCGTCGCAAAAAGGTTGATTTTGCGAAAGTCCACAAGAACACCAAAAATATTTTTTACCAGCCTCAACATTAACCTTAAATGGCGCTTTTGCAGCAATTCTTGGCAATTTTTCTTGCATAAAAAATTAATTAAAACTTAAAGAACCAGATCATTTACCCCATCAACATCAAAAATCTCAAGCCCGGCTTTTTGTATACGCTCAAAATATTTTATTTCTTTGAGAATTTTCATCTCACTCGGCGAATTAATCACAAAAACAACTTTTGATTTGGTGAATTTTATTTTTAACAAAGCGGCTAATTTGCGGGCCGCATCACTATATTTTGCATTAGAAATATAGATAATATATTTATCCAGTTTCTGCTTTAAATTTTCAATTGCCGATTCTTTATTTGAGACCTTTGCTTTATCATATTCTTGAAAATAACGCACCGATTTAAAATCAAAAACATAGATTGCTTCATCTTTTTCAAATATCAAATCACAAAGCAGCATTTTTGTTTTTTCAACATCAAGCGTGGTGCTGGCGATATATTTTTTATTTGGCGCATGCCCAGAAATTTTGATATTTTCTACTACTCCAGTAATTATTTTTGCCGTAACAGAATCAATCTTAACTGGCGCGGCCCTTGCCATTGTTGAACTTGCAGATGATACTGCCCTATCAAGCTTCTCACTAACGAGATCACTTTTTTGCTTGAAGGATTCAACATTTTTAGAAATATTATCTAAATATCCATAAACACTTTTAACGGTTTGATCAATAACCGCACGACTTTCAACGGTTTCTTCTTTGTGACTCTGGCTTAACTTAACAAATAAATCAGTTCCCACTTTTGTGATGGTATGTTTGGCATCTTCCATTGCCGCATCTTGAATATTTTTCCAATCACTCATGCGCTTTTGGATTTCTTGTATTTTTTGCAATGCCAACTCAATTTGTTTTTCTGCTTCAAGGCGCAAACGAACCTCGCCTTCTTTTTCTTTGTGCATTTCATCAATAGAACGAAGCAATTGTTTCGACTGCTCCGTTTCGGCTTTTAACTCGCTGGTTAATCTAATATTTAGGGATTCTTTATCGGTAATTTCACGGTTCAAGCGCTTTTCAAGATCACGAATTTTAAAAGTTGAAGTGATTCTAAAATGCGAATACCGAAAATATAAAATTAGCATCATCAGTGCCAAACCAATATTGCTGATAATAATGTAAATCATAAGAAAATTATATTTTTAGATTATCAACTAATCTAACTCCTTGCAAATAGACTGCAATAAATATCCGCAAATTTTTTGTTGATTTTATATCAGTGACAAGTTGCAAATTTTCTTCATCACGAATTTCTAAATAATCAACCCCTTCAAAACCCATCTCTAATAATTTGATAGATTTTTTTTGCAAAATATCGCCGATGTCTACGCCAACTTTTATTTCTGATTTTATTTCTGACAAAACCCTAAAGATGTTTGCAGCCTTAATTTTCCTAGCCTCATCCAATCTTTGATTGCGCGAAGAAAGAGCTAAGCCGTCTTTTTCTCGCACTATTTCATGCGTCAAAATTTTAACTGTAAAATTTAAATCACGCACTAATTTTTTTATTACTAAGGCTTGCTGAAAATCTTTTTCGCCAAAAATCGCAATATCAGGATTAATGATATTAAATAATTTTGTTACCACTAAAGCAACGCCATCAAAGTGCCCAACACGAGTATAGCCACAAAGACAATCAACAAATTTTGTCACAATAATTTTAAATGCAAAATCACTATTTGGATAAATTTCTTCTTCACTCGGCACAAAAACATAATCAACGCCGCAGGCCTCAAGCTTTGCTACATCTTCCTCTATGGTTCTTGGATATTTTTGATAATCCTCAACATCATTAAATTGTGTACGATTAACAAACAAACTTACCACTACAATATCAGCTTCTTGTTTTGCTTGCGCAACTAAAGCAATATGCCCGCGATGCAGTGCTCCCATGGTTGGAACAAAAGCGATTATTTTGCCAAGCTTTTTTTCTTCTGCAAGTTTTTGTGTTATTTGTGCGATTGTTTTTGCTGTAAACATATTTAAACTTGTTTGGTATTTGGATTGTGACCTACGGATCATTGCTATGTGACTCACAGATCAATTGCTATTGTCTAATCATTTTATTTCGCGCGCAAGCACAGCTACATAAAATGATTAGACAATAGCAATTGATCTGTAACGCATTCGTGGCAGATAAATCACCTACTGCTTATTGATTTTATGTAGCTGTGCTTGCGCGCGAAATAAAATTAATAAGCAGTAGGTGATTTATCGTGGGGGCAGGATCTACAAGCGCCAGAAAAATCTAAACACAAACAAAATCCTCCAAACAAATCACCGAACCAAGCCTAAAAAACTCTTCATCATGAGTCGCAAGCACAACAACCCCGCTATTCTCAAGATGCGCCTTGATCAAACCTTTCAGCAATTTTTTTCCCTCAGCATCTAAATTATTTGAAGGCTCATCCAAAACCCAAATTGTTGCGGGGCAAGCCATAAGCCTAGCTAATTGCACCCTTTTTTGCCAACCAGCAGATAAATTTTTAACTTTTTCTCCCGCTAAATCTTCCAACTTAAAAAATCGCAAAGCCGCAGGAACCAACATTTCGCTATCATGCAACTTGGCATAAAAATAAAGATTATCCAATACCGCAAGATCTTGCTTCAAGAAATTTTTATGTCCAATAAATTGTAAATCGCCATTAAAATCATCGCGAAAATTCTCGATATTTTCACCGCTCCAAAGAATTTTTCCATTAGATTCCTTATAAACGCCTGATACAATCTTCAATAAGGAAGTTTTTCCTGAGCCATTTTTTCCGCTAACAATTAAGGCTGATCCCAAAAAAAGCGAAAATCCAAGCCCAGCAAAAATTATTTGCTCATTTTTTTTACACTCAATATTTTCTAGTGTGAGCATTTTATTATAAATTTATGTCGAATATCAAATTCTTCGAACACTCTACCGTTAAAAATCCAAAACATCTAGTGATTTTCTTGCACGGTTATGGCGCCAACGGTGAAAACCTGCTCGATTTATCGCATGAATTCGCCCATGTTATTCCCGATGCCAATTATATTTCCCCCAACGCCATAGAGCCATGGGAAGGCGGCTTCCCCAATGCCTATCAATGGTTCTCACTAGCAAACTGGGGATCAAATAGCGATATCAGCAAAGTTGCTCAAAGTGTAAAAAACGCCAACAAAATTCTCGGCACTTTTATCCAAGGGCATCTCGATCGCTTTCAACTAAAACCAGAAAAATTATTTTTAATTGGATTCTCGCAAGGCGCGATGATGAGCCTCTACCAAGGTCTCTCGATGCAAGAAAAACCTGCTGGCATTATTTCATATTCTGGCAAATTAATTTTGCCTGAACATCTCGGTGAAATCACAGTTTCTAAACCTGATATTTGCTTGGTGCATGGCAAACTTGATTCTGTACTACCTTTTACAAATTTTTTAGAAGCAGAAAAACTCTTGCAACAAAATAAAATTCCGTTTGAATCACATGCGTTTGAACATCTCGATCACACGATAGATATTCAGGGCATTCGCGCTGGAATGCATTTTGTAAAAAAATTATTAGAAAAATAAATTTATTTTATAATCAATTTTATAAAAAAATTTAGATAAATTAACTCTACCAAAAACATGAAACTCTCAAACTATTTTTTACCAACATTAAAAGAAAATCCAACCGATGCCACCATCGCCTCGCATCAATTAATGATCCGCGCTGGCATGATTCGCCAAACTGCATCAGGCATTTACAGCTGGCTACCCTTGGGCCTAAAGGTTTTGCGCAATATCGAAAACATCGTGCGCGATGAATTAGACAAAGCTGGCGCCATCGAAATTCTCATGCCAACCATTCAACCAAAAGAGCTTTGGATCGAATCTGGCCGCTATGATGATTATGGCAAAGAAATGCTGCGCATCAAAGATCGCCACGACCGCGATATTCTCTACGGCCCTACCCATGAAGAAGTCGTCACTGATTTATTCCGCAAAAATGTTACTTCTTACAAAGATTTGCCAAAAAATTTCTATCAAATTCACTGGAAATTTCGCGATGAAATTCGCCCAAGATTTGGCGTAATGCGCGGCCGCGAATTTTTAATGAAAGATAGCTACTCGTTTGACCTAGACGCTGTAAGCGCGCGCAAAACTTATGATTTAATGTACACAACTTATTTCAAAATTTTCAAACGCCTCGGGCTAAAACCAATCGCCCTGCGTGCCAACACTGGCGCCATTGGCGGCGATCTCTCTCATGAATTTCACGTGCTCGCAGATACCGGTGAAAGCGCAATCTACTACGATAAAAAGTTCGATGAACTCTCTGCCAGCGCCGATTTCAACATCGAAGAAATGCAATCAGTTTATGCAATGGCCGATGAATTACATATTGCAGAAAAATGCCCAATCGCTGCCGATCAGCTTGCCTCAAGGCGCGGCATCGAAGTCGGCCACATTTTTAATTTTGGTGAGAAATACTCCAAAGCCATGGAAGCCTCAGTCACAGGCCCCACAGGCGAAAAACTCTACCCAAATATGGGCTCCTACGGAATCGGAGTTTCGCGCCTAGTAGCCGCCATCATTGAAGCCAGCCACGATGCCAACGGCATCATCTGGCCAGAAGCCGTCGCCCCATTTCAAGTAATATTGATAAATTTAAAAGCAGGAGACGCCGCTTGTGATAAGCTCTGCGAAGAAATCTACGCAAAATATCGCAGCAAAAATATCGAGATTTTATACGATGATAGCAAAGCGAGCGTGGGTCAAAAATTTTCTGTCGCAGATTTGATCGGGGTTCCAACGCAAGTGGTTGTAGGGCCAAAAGGCGCAGCTAATGGAATGGTAGAAATAAAAAATCGCGCCACTGGCACAAAAAAAGAAGTTGCGATTAGTGAGATTTAAATCTCGCCAAAAAAAGCAGCGCTCTTTGAAAAAATTATTTCTAACAAAGAAGGTTTTTTTAAAAGTGACGTACAAAGTTTTTTAATCCAAGGAATATCCAATTTGTTAAATAGCGCATTTCTAAAAGATCGCGAATTTTATCTGGAAGAAAACCTGTCTGACAAGGCTAACGGCTTCGCTTCCGCCCGTAATGTAAATTTCGGAATCAGCCAAATTCCAATCGCAGTTCCACGGGCTCGAAACGGTAATTTCTATCCACATTTATTGCCAAAATATAGCAGAAATATCGGCGACGCCCACGGCTCTTTGCTTGAAAGCGTAATTCTGAATTGCAAAAGTTTTAAATCAATCGCCAATACCTTTCGAAGCCTTGATTTGCCTTATTCTCCAGCACAAACAGAAATTATTCTTGATGAAATTTTTGCTGAAGCTAAAAAATATAATCAGCGGCAATTAGAATCGGACTACGCCTTTGTTTATATGGATGCAAAGGTAATCGATATTGTTGCCGAAGATGGTCATGTTAAAAAAGCGATGCATTTTT
>SHWK01000041.1 GCA_009693885.1 Rickettsiales bacterium | reverse complement strand
AAAAATTCCTTCGCAAATTCGGTGAATCTTTTTTCTTCTATAGCAGCTCTAATATCGCGCATTAAATCTTGATAGTAAAAAAGATTATGCTCAGTTAAAAGCATGGCGCCGAGCATTTCTTCTGCTTTGCTAAGATGATATAAATAGGCACGGCTGTGATGTTTGCAGGCATAGCAACCACATTTTTTATCAAGTGGATTTTTATCTTCGCGATATTTTGCGTTGCGAATATTTATAACTCCACCTTCAATTTCGGGACGAACAAAAGCTTGCCCAGTGCGGCCCGAGCGCGTTGGAATAACACAATCAAACATATCAACCCCACGCGCAACTGCTCCAACAATATCTGATGGCTTGCCTACTCCCATAAGGTATCGCGGGTTTTCTTGCGGCAAAAAATCTGCAACATAATCTAATACTTCGAACATAATTTTTTGCCCCTCACCTACAGCCAAGCCGCCAATTGCATATCCATCAAAACCAATTTTGATTAATTCATCGGCCGAAACTTTGCGCAAATCTTGATAAACTCCGCCCTGTACAATTCCAAAAAGCCCATAACCATCGCGTTTTACAAAGGCATCTTTAGAGCGCGCGGCCCAAGCAAGAGAACGCTCCATCGCCTTAACGGTTTGCTCATGCGTTGCAGGAAATTTTATACATTCATCAAAAATCATCGTAATATCGCTGCCTAATTTATGCTGAATTTCGATTGATTTTTCTGGCGTGATAAAATGTTTTGAACCATCAATATGCGAAGAAAACTCAACACCATTATCGGTGATTTTGCAAAGGCCTATTTGTTTTGGCGCAGCACCCGCAGCAGATCCGCCCGCCATTTTTGCCCCCGCCAAAGACATCACCTGAAACCCACCCGAATCCGTCAAAATCGGCCCATCCCAACCCATAAATTTATGCAAACCACCAAATTGCGCCACTAAATCGGCACCTGGACGCAACATTAAATGATAAGTGTTTCCTAAAATAATTTCTGCACCCGAGCTTTTTACATCCGAAATTTTCATCGCCTTAACAGTAGCTTGGGTTCCTACTGGCATAAAAGCTGGTGTCTGAATTGATCCATGTGCAGTAAAAACTTCACCTCTTCTTGCTTTATTATCAGTAGTTTTTAAGGTGAAGGAAAATTTTTCTTGTTTTGTCATTTTCTAAAATTTTTTTATGAAAAAAATACAGCGTTTTTTACCGTTTATAATTTTGTTAAGCTTTGTGGCTGTTATCTCTATTGCAATTATCAAAAGCACCTCAAAACAAAATCTTGATGAAAATCAATTATCCAATGAATTTTCGGCAAAGCTATTGAGGCAAAAAATTAAATTGCCAGAATTTTCACTGCCCGATCTTTTTGATGAAAATAAAAATTTCTCCACCAAAGATTTAATTAATGATAAAAAAAGATATTCTGTTATAAACTTTTTTGCCTCTTGGTGCGTCACCTGTCTTGCTGAGCATGAAGCTTTAATGCATTTACAAAGTGAAAATATCGCCGATGTTTATGGTGTAGCGTGGCGTGATTTTGGCAAAAATACTATAAAATTTCTAGATAAAAACGGCAATCCATTTAAAAAGGTAGCGCTAGATGCACAAGGGTTATTTACTAGAATATTAGGTATTAAAGCGGTTCCAGAGACTGTGATTGTTGATCCCGCAGGCAATGTGATTTTGCGCTATCAAGGCAATCTTTCTCACGAAACCGTGGCCGAAATTAAAAACTTTTTAAGCAAAAGGTGAAGAAAAACTCTAAAATAACACACAATAAAATAGCTACTTTAGCAAAAATAACAATTTTTTGCTCAATATTTTATCATGTATTTTTATTTTGGCGCAAAATTTTGATGCAAACTATTTTACAAATAAAAAGTTTTGGGCGCAATTTTTTGGTGATTATTTTTATTGTTTTTTTTACAACCACACTATCTTCGGCCAATCCCTTACAAAACAGCATTTCTACCAATGATATAATTCGTGAGGTTGAAAAAACCCTTCTTTTTAGCGATGATGAAAAATCAAAAATGGAATTAATGAAGCAACAGCTTAATCAAAAAAGCGATTTCACCATTGTTGCGGGAGATAAAAATGAAGAGAAAAATGACGCCCTCACAATTGACATCAAAGAAACCAAAAAAGTTATTGATGTTGATACGCGCACTAAAGAAAAAATGGCCTATAATGCCACGCTAAATGGTCAATATGAAGTAGCGATTGAGCTTTACAAACAAGTGATTGCAGTCGAGCCCGATAATAATTACGCCCTATTTTCTCTCGCAACAATTTATCAAAAAGTTGGGCAATTGCGCCAAGCAAAAACTATTTATTATACGCTGCTACAAAATAATCCTACGAATAAAGAAGAAATCATCAGCAATATTTTATCAACATTATCCGATGAATCGCCGCGAGATGCGCTATATCTACTTGCAAGGCTTTCAGCATCACATCCGCAATCGCCTTATATTTTAGTGCAAACAGCTTTGGCTTATGGTGGCGTTAAAAATTATGAGAGAGCCTCCGAGCTTTTGCGCCAAGCGATTGTGCTTGATCCTGATCGTCTCGATTATAAATATAATCTCGCCATTATTTATGATAAGGCGGGCAATTACGATAAGGCTTTCTCATCTTATCAAGCAGTAATTCGCGGTTATAATAATAACAAATGGGCTGCGACAATTCCTTTAAAAGCGGTGCAAATGCGCCTCGAAACTATTCAAGATAAAATATAATATGCTTAATCAAATTCTTGCCCACGCTATTAATAATAACGCCTCAGATATTCATATTCGCAGCGGAGAAATTCCAATGTTGCGCGTTGAAGGTGAATTAATTGCAATTCCAGAATATAAATCTTTGAGTGAAGTTGCGGCGCTAGAACTAGTCGAAGCTTTGATGAACGAGCATCAAAGAATAATTTTCTACAAAGATCTTGAAATTGATTTTGCGATGCAGTTTGAAAATACTCGTTTTCGCGTTAACGCTTTTCGCACAATTTATGGTGCGGCTGCATCTTTACGCTTAATTCCACAGCAAATAAGAAGCATGTCAGATTTACATATTCCACAATCAGTTCGCGATTTAACTAAATTGGGTCAGGGTTTAATTTTATTTACTGGCCCAACCGGCAGTGGAAAATCAACCTCCTTGGCTTCATTGATTGACGATATTAATACTAATAGATGCTGCAATATTATTACAATTGAAGATCCAATTGAGTTCATTCATAAATCAAAAAAATCTTTAATGGCACAGCGCCAAGTTGGTGAAAATACTCTATCTTTTGCCGCCGCCTTACGCAGCGCACTTCGCGAAGATCCTGATGTTATTTTGGTGGGAGAAATGCGCGATCTTGAAACAATCCAACTTGCTCTTACTGCCGCAGAAACTGGCCATTTGGTGTTTGGAACCCTTCATACTAACTCTGCCGCGCAAACAATTAATCGCATCATTGATGTTTTTCCTAGTGAAAGCAAATCAGCAATTCGCTCAATGTTATCAACATCTTTACGCGCCATCATTTCGCAGCGATTAGTCAAATCAAAAAATACTCGCTGTTCTGCTTTTGAGGTATTGTTGGTTAATAATCCGATTAGAAATTTAATTCGTGAAGATCAAATTCCACAAATTCAATCAATGATGGAAATTGGCAAAAAACATGGAATGATTACCATGAGAGATTCAGTTGCTAGCCTGATAGAAAAAGGCCTTATTGTACCTGAGGACGCTGCAGATGTACTTCAAGCTTACGATTAATCGCAATTAAAAATTGCAAATTAAAAAATAATGGTTTAGACAAGAAGCCTATGTTTTTATAAACATCATTTACTTCAAAATGAAATTTCGCACAAAAACAATTGAAAAACTAGTTAGCGGCGCAAAAGCTAAGCCTTTCAAAAAAACTCTCGGGGCACTCGATTTAGTTTTTCTCGGAATCGGCTGCACAATTGGCACTGGGATTTTCGTTTTAACAGGAATTGCCGCCGCTCAATACGCTGGCCCAGCCATTGCTATCTCATATTTAATTTCAGGAATTGCCTGCATTTTTGCTGGCCTTGCTTACTCTGAATTAGCGGCCGCGATTCCAGTTGCAGGAGGCACTTATACTTATACTTACGCCATTCTCGGTGAATTTTCTGCTTGGATGGTCGCTTGCGGAATCTCGCTTTGTTATACTGTTGGCGGCGCAACCGTTGCGGCGGGCTGGTCTGGCTATTTTGTTGGCATCATGGAAGCGGGCGGATATCATATTCCTGAGGCGCTCACAAAAATTCCCTCTGAAGGAGGAATCGTCAATCTTCCTGCGGTTTGCATCACATTATTTATTGGATTTATTTTAATGCGTGGCACCAAAGAAAGCATATCTCTAAATCGCATTCTTGTTGTGATCAAACTTATTGCGATTGCTCTTTTCATTTTTATCGCAGTTCCTCACATTAAAGTTGAAAATTGGACCAATGATTTTATGCCATTTGGACTTACCGGGGTTTTCACTGGCGCTGCCGCAATCTTTTTTGCTTATACCGGTTTTGATGCAGTTGCAACGGCTGCTGAAGAAACCAAAAACCCCAATCGCGATTTGCCAATTGGCATTATTGGATCATTATTAGTGTGCATCATACTTTACATTGCAGCCTCTCTGGCACTTACCGGAATCACTAATTATTCTGAACTCAACAACGCCGAACCAATGGCTTTTGCGCTGCGCCAAAATGGCAGCAATATTGGTGGTGCAATCGTTGGAGCTGGCGCGCTTGCTGGTATGGTGGCAGTTTTATTGGTGTTTATGTATGGCCAATCACGCATCTTTTTTGTAATGTCACGCGATGGATTATTGCCAAAATTCTTCGGCAAAATGCACAAAAAATTTGAAACTCCCTATATTAGCTGCATCGCAGTAACCGTTGCCATTGCTTTGTTTACGGGCCTTGTTCCGATCAAAACAATCGCTAGTATTACTAGTCTTGGCGCTTTATTTGCCTTTATTATTACATCAATTGGCGTTATGGTTCTGCGCGTTAAAAGGCCAAAATTAGATAGACCTTTCCGCTGCCCAGCAGTTTTTATTTTGGCACCATTAGCAATTATTATTTGTGGATACTTGCTTTATTCATTATTTATGGTCACCATTCAAGCCTCGTTAATTTGGTTGGTTTGTAGTTTGCTTGGATATTTTCTTTATGCTTATAAAAAAAGCCCACTTGCTCATGATTAAACTGATTTTTTTGCATAAACAACTACAATAAAAGATTTTTTTCTAGAAAATGAAATTTCGTATAAAAACAATTGAAAGCCTGATTAGCGGCGCAAAAGCCAAGCCCCTTAAAAAAACTTTAGGAGCAATAGATTTAATATTTTTAGGAATTGGCTGCACAGTTGGCACCGGCATTTTTGTTTTAACTGGCATTACAGCCGCACAATATGCTGGCCCCGCAATCGCACTTTCATATTTAATTTCGGGCATTGCCTGCATTTTTGCCAGCCTTGCTTATTCTGAATTAGCGGCGACGATACCAGTTGCTGGCGGCGCCTATACTTACACTTATGCAATTCTCGGAGAATTTGCCGCTTGGATGGTTGCATGCGGAATCTCTTTATGCTATACTATTGGCGGCGCAACCGTTGCAGCGGGCTGGTCTGGCTATTTTGTTGGTATTTTAAAAGCAGCTGGTTATCACATTCCTGATGCACTCACAAAAATTCCTGCTGAAGGCGGCATCATCAACCTTCCCGCTGTTTGTATCACATTACTAATTGGCTTCTTTTTAATTCGTGGCACCAGAGAAAGTATTGTGCTTAATCGCATTCTAGTTGTTTTAAAACTGGCAATTATTTTTATTTTTATTTTCCTCGCCGTTCCCGATATTAAAATCGAAAATTGGACCAATGATTTTATGCCCTTTGGCCTTACTGGAATTTTCACTGGAGCTGCCGCAATCTTCATCGCCTATATCGGGTTTGAAGCCGTTGCCACCGCCGCCGAAGAAACCAAAAACCCCAATCGCGATTTGCCAATTGGCATTATCGGATCGCTGATTGTCTGCATCGTTCTTTATATTGCAGTTGCACTTTCTCTCACCGGAATCACTAATTATTCTGAACTCAACAACGCCGAACCAATGGCTTTTGCGCTGCGCCAAAATGGCAGCAATATTGGTGGTGCACTCATCGGAGCTGGTGCCCTTACTGGTATGGTAGCAGTTTTGTTAGTGTTAATGTATAGTCAATCGCGCATCTTTTTTGTAATGTCACGCGATGGATTATTGCCAAAATTCTTCGGCAAAATGCACAAAAAATTTGAAACTCCCTATATTAGTTGCATCATCGTAACCCTTGCCGTTGCTTTGTTCACCGGCTTTGTTCCTATTCAAACAATTGCCAGCATTACTAGTTTGGGGATTTTATTTGCCTTCATGGTTACTGCATTTGGCGTAATGGTTTTGCGCGTTAAAAGGCCAAAACTTGAGCGACCTTTCCGCTGCCCAGCAGTTTTTGTTTTAGCGCCATTAGCAATTTTAGTTTGCGGCTATCTGCTTTATTCTCTACTTATCGTAACCTTGCAAGAATCTTTGATTTGGCTGGTTTGCAGTGTAGTTGGGTATTTTCTTTATGCTTATAAAAAAAGCCCTTTGGGGGAAAAATAATCATAATAAAATTCTGGAAAAAAAATATGTAAATTGAAAGTTCAACTTACAATTTACATAAAATTTAAATAATAAATGGCTATGAAATTTCGCGTAAAAACAATCGAGCATTTAATTAGTGACGCTAAAGCCAAGCCACTCAAAAAAACCCTGACAACCCTTGATTTAGTTTTTCTCGGAATCGGCTGCACAATTGGCACTGGAATTTTCGTTTTAACAGGAATTGCCGCCGCTCAATACGCTGGCCCAGCCATTGCTATCTCATATTTAATTTCAGGAATTGCCTGCATTTTTGCTGGCCTTGCTTACTCTGAATTAGCCGCAACAATTCCTGTGGCTGGTGGTTCTTATACTTTCAACTATGCCATTCTCGGCGAATTTGCTGCTTGGATGGCCTCTTGCGGGCTTTTTCTTGGCTATGCAATTGCCGCTGCAACCGTTGCAGCAGGCTGGTCAGGCTATTTTGTTGGCATAGTGAACGCTGCTGGCTATCACATCCCAGAAATGCTTACCACAATTCCTTCTGAGGGTGGAATCATTAATCTTCCTGCCGTATTAATCGCCTTATTAATTGGCGTTATTTTAATGCGCGGCACCAGAGAAAGCATCATTCTAAACCGCGTTCTTGTTATTATAAAACTTGTTGCAATTTTCTTATTCATCTTCATCGCCGTTCCTCATATTAAAGTTGAAAATTGGACTGATAATTTTATGCCATTTGGCCTCAATGGAGTTTTCACCGGCGCCGCGGCAATATTTTTTGCCTATAATGGATTTGATGCAGTGGCCACTGCCGCGGAAGAAACTAAAACTCCTAATCGTAGCTTGCCAATCGGTATTATCGGCTCACTTTTGGTCTGTATCGTGCTTTATACTGCGGTTGCTTTGGCACTAACGGGCATCACTAATTATTCTGAGCTCAACAATGCCGAACCAATGGCTTTTGCATTGCGTCAAAATGGCAGCAGCATTGGCAGCGCCTTAATCGGAACTGGCGCGCTTACTGGCATGATGGCGGTTTTATTGGTGCTAATGTATGGCCAATCACGGATATTTTTTGTAATGTCGCGCGATGGATTATTGCCCAAATTCTTTAGCAAAATGCATAAAAAATATGAAACGCCTTTTTTGAGTTGCCTTGTGGTAACAACTCTCGTTTGCATTTTTGGTGGATTGGCGCCGATCAAAACAATTGCCGACCTCACTAGTATCGGCATTTTGTTTGCTTTAATTTTATGTGTGATTTCGGTGATGGTTCTTCGATTTACTCGCCCTAAGCTTGAAAGACCATTCCGCTGCCCTGCACTTTTT
>SHWK01000040.1 GCA_009693885.1 Rickettsiales bacterium | reverse complement strand
TATCATATATTCCACTGCTCAGTTTTTTCTTACCGAGAAACTATCGAAATTATGAGACAATAATAACCATTAATAACGGCGTAATCAGTGATGTACAGAGCTTTTACGGCACTATCACCTTAGAATCTGAATCTATCTGCCATGAGGCAATTTTTACCTGCGTAACCGCCATAAAATAAGGCAATTTTTACCCTATTTTGATATAATAAGATGCATAACGAGTTTGACTTTTTGTTTTAAAGCCTCTAAATACTTGCCTTCTCAAAGCTATAATTTTTTTTCACAACAAAAATATTCATGAAAAATTTATTGATCGTCGAATCTCCCGCTAAAGCCAAAACCATCGGAAAATACCTTGGCAAAGATTATCAGGTATTGGCCTCTTTTGGTCATGTGCGCGACCTGCCAAGCAAAAATGGATCTGTTGAGCCTGATAATAATTTCAACATGCATTATGAAATTTCGGCAAAATCTACCAAAAATGTCAAGCTGATTACTGATGCTGCTAAAGGCTGTGACAAGATTATCCTTGCTCCCGATCCTGATCGTGAAGGTGAATCAATCGCTTGGCATGTGCTTGAAGTTTTAAAGCAAAAAAAAGCCATTAAAGCCTCTACTAAGATTGAGCGCGTAGTGTTTAACGCTATTACAAAAAATTCAATTTTAGAGGCAATTAAAAATCCACGCCAAATTGATATGGATTTAGTTGATGCACAGCAAGCTCGCCGTGCCTTGGATTACTTGGTTGGCTTCACTCTTTCACCAATTTTGTGGAAAAAACTTCCCGGAAGTAGATCGGCTGGACGCGTTCAGTCTGTAGCTTTGCGCCTTATTTGTGATCGCGAAGAAGAAATTGAAGCATTTAAAACTCAAGAATATTGGGATATTAAAATTGACCTTGAAAGCTTGAAAAACATGGCTTTCACCGCTTCTGTCGTTGAAGTTGAAGGCAAAAAACTTGAGAAATTCTCAATCACTAATGAGGCTGCGGCAGCAAAAATCACTAAGCTTCTCGAAGATAAAAAATATCAAGTTGTTGATATTACTAAAAAGCAAACTAAGCGTCGTTCTTATCCGCCATTTATCACTTCATCCTTGCAACAAGAGGCTGCGCGTAAGCTTGGCTATTCTGTAAGCAAGACCATGATGTTGGCACAAAGGCTTTATGAAGGCACTGAAATTGATGGCAATAACCAAGGTCTCATTACTTATATGAGAACCGATTCGATTGATATGACTCCTGAGGCAATTACAGCTGCAAGGGTTTACATCAATAAAACTTATGGCGCAAAATATTTGCCCGATACTGCCAATGTTTTTAAAAGTAAAATTAAAAACGCGCAAGAGGCCCATGAAGCTATACGCCCAGCGGATTTCGCCTTTCCTCCAGAAAGTGTAAAACGCTATCTTGAACCTGATCAATTCAACCTTTATGAACTAATTTGGAAGCGTACAATTGCCTCACAAATGGCTGATGTAATTTTTGATCAAGTCGTAGTTGATATTGTTACAGTTCCTACTTATGCAAGGGCTCGCGCCACTGGTTCTGTTATTAAATTTGATGGTTTTTACAAAATCTATAATGAAGATAAGGATGATGAAAAAGATGAAGATGAAGGAAAACAACAACTACCAGAACTAGCACCAAGTGAGGCCCTCGCCTTGATTGATGTGAAACCGGCGCAACATTTTACCGAGCCACCTCCTCGCTATTCTGAAGCAAGTTTGGTGAAAAAAATGGAAGAATTAGGAATCGGCCGCCCTTCTACTTACGCCTCGATTATTTCAGTGTTGCAAGATCGCGGTTATGTTAAATTAGATCGCAAAAGATTTTTTCCTGAAGAACGCGGTCGCGTGGTTACAACTTTTCTCAAAGAATTTTTTGTGAAATATGTTGAATATGGCTACACCGCATCTATTGAAGATGAGCTAGATATTATTTCTGATGGAAAATTAAATTGGCGAATCTTCCTTAAAAAATTCTGGAATGATTTTAACGCAACATGTGTAGAAGTAGGCGAAAAGCCATTCGGAGATGTTCTCGAAATTTTAAATCAAAAAATTGGTGGACAAATTTTTGGCGTTGATGAAGAAGGAAAGGCAAAAAATACTTGCCCAACATGCAGCAAGGGAACGCTTGGCCTAAGGCTTGGCAAGTTTGGCGCTTTCATCGGATGTTCAAATTATCCTGAATGCAAACACACGATGCAAATTTTTGATAAGGGTGAAGAAGGCCCTGATGGCGAGCCTGGAACAGGTAAACCAATGTTCGAACCACGCAGTTTGGGCAATGATCCAAAAACTGGATTTGAAGTAATGGTAAAAATTGGACCTTACGGCCCCTACTTAGAGTTGATTGGAAGCGGTGGCGAAGTTCCTGTAGCTGAAGAAGTTAAAGAAGTTGTTGAGGAGAAAAAACTAACAAAAACCGGCAAAACTTCTAAGGCAAAAAAACCTAAGAAAGAACCAAAACCCAAGAAACCAAAGGTTCTAAAGCCAAAAAGAATTTCAATTCCAAAAAATTTAGATCCAAAATTAATTGAGTTGAAAGATGCGCTTGGCTTACTTTCTTTGCCGCGTGAAGTTGGAATTCATCCTGAAACTGGCAAGAAAATTGTTGCGAGCATTGGGCCTTATGGGCCTTATTTGGCGCATGATGCTAAATATGTTTCACTCAAGGAAGATAATGTTTTGGAAGTTGGTTTGAATCGTGCGATAGATTTAATTGCTACTGCTGCGATTAAGGCCGCTGCTGGTGGTGGAAGAAAAAGATTTGTGAAAAAATCTAAAGCAAAAAAATAAGTTCATATCTCGTTTATCTCCCTGCGTAGGTGGGGAGACTATTCAATTTTTAAAAACTTGCAAACTAAGCGCTAGCCCCCTATAATCAACGCCTCACAAACCAAAATGAACACCGTTGTTAAAAAACCAGATGTTAGTAACGAACAAAAATATAAACTTTTTCTACTATAGCAAAACCATTTATTTTGCCTGTTTTTTGGTTATTGCCACATTTTTTTCCACCATCACCCTCGCCCAACAAACCCAAGATATCATCAACCAACAAGATTGGATCACTCGTAACCAACAAAACATCCTTGAAGAAAAAAAGCGCGATAGTGAATTTGGGGCAATAAAAAAAGATCGCGATCGCAAGAAAAAAGAGGAAGAAGAAAACCAAGAACCTCAGCCACTAAATGTTTCAGAAAAATCAACAACTTGCTTTCCAATTAAAAAAATCAAATTTCAAGATGCCAATTCTCTATCCTGGTTTCGCAAGAAAAAACTAGCCGCACCATTTATTGGCAAGTGCTTAGAAGAAAAAGTTTTAACTGATATTGTTGCATCAATAAATAATTATTACCAAAGCAAAGGATTTATAATGGCACAAGTTTTGCTGCCAAAACAAAATCTACAAAGTGGAATTTTTGAATTAAAAATAATTGAAGGAAAAATAGAAAAAATTTCTCTTGGCCAAGATCGTGTTATAGAAAAAATGCAAGAATTTACCGCTTTTGGAGATGCTGAGGGCGAAGTTTTAAACATTAATGATATTAATCAAGGAATCTATCAAATCAATCGCCTACACTCAAATGCGGCAATTATGAAAATCGAACCTGGTAGCGTTAACGGTGATAGCAAAATTGTGATTGATAATAATAAAAGTTTTCCGGCTCGAGCAACTATTAGCAAAGATAATTTGGGCAATAAATTCACTGGAGTTCAAAGAGCAAACTTTTCTTCAAATTTTGATAATCTGTTATTTTTAAACGATAATTTAAACTTAAGTTACACCAATAATATTCATGATGATAGTCAGGTAAAAGATCTCAAAGCATTTTCAAGCAGTCTTTCAATTCCATTCAAATATAATACTTTTTCTTATGATTATTCGCGCAGTGAGTTTAAGGGGCAAAGCGCTCTGCAAAATTCAATAATAACCTCTACAGGCTTCTCTGATCAAAGAAAATTTACCATTGATCGCGTTTTATTAAGCAAAACCAATTTGAGACTTTCAACTAGCGCCTCACTCACCTCCAAAGAATCTGCTAGCTATCTCAATGGAGTAAAACAAGAAAATTCTATAAGAAAACTTTCAGTCATGAATGTTGGATTTGCACTTTCTTTTTATCCAAATGATAGAACAAATATCTACCTCAAGCCTTCATATTCAAGAGGTTTAAAAATTCTTAATGCTCAACAAGATACACCAAATGTTGGCGCAGCAATAGCAAAATCGCAGTTCGAAGTTTTTAAATTTTACGCCAATTTTTCTCACAAATTAACCATTCCAAAAATCAATGCTCCAGTAGTTTTATCAACAGAAGTGGATAGTCAATTTGCCAAACAAACTCTCTTCGGTTCAGAGCAGTTCTCGGTTGGTGGATATTATTCAGTGCGCGGATTTCGTGAAAGTTATATTACGGGAGATTCTGGATATTATTTTAGAAACAAAGCCAGCTTTAATATTGGATCGTTGATTTCGCCCCTATTTAACACGCAAAATCAAGTCTCCGGCGCAGACTCAGCAAATTCACAACAAAATTTCTTACAAAAAAATCTTCCCTATCTCAATAGATTAAAGCTTGAACCATTTTATGATTTTGGCTATGTTCGAAATAAATATAACGGCTCAGATGGTGGATTATCTGGCGCGGGCGTTAAAACTATTTTTGATAGCAAATATTTCAGTGCTTCAGTTACTTATTCTCAAGGCTTGCAAAAATCACACTTGATCACTTCAATAACAAAAGAAAATAAACTGATTTACTTCGAAATCAGCGCTAGCTGTTGCTAGGCCAAGACCCTCTCAACCTCAACAATCTTCCGAGAAATACGCAACGCCGAAATCATATCCTCAAGCTGATCAACATTCTTAACTTCAACATCAACAAACATTTCAAAATAATCAATATTACGATTAGTAACTTTAACATTAGTAATATTAATCTGTTTGCGCGCAATAATGGCGGTAACATCCGCAAGGCTTCCTGATTGATTTTCAACAACAACTCTTATTCTGCTAACATAAAAACTATCATCTTTAACGCCATCCTTCCAGCAAACCTCGATTATTCTTTGCGGATTTAAAGCAATATTTTTTAAGTTGTTACATGATTGATTGTGGATCGTTACACCGGTTCCAGTGTTAATCACGCCAACAATTGAATCTCCAGGAATTGGATTGCAACAACCACCGTAATGCATCGCCATTCCCGCAAGCAAACCATCGATTAACAATGCTTCGTCGCGTTTTTTATTTTTATCAGAAGTGGTTTTTAAAATTGATGAAGTCTTACTCTCATCTTGATAATCAGGATATAATTTTAGCAAAATATCTTGTCGCGTCGCTACTCCTTCAGCAATGCGTACATATAAATCATCAACTGTTTTTACATTGAATGATTTGAGATTTTTTTCAAGCAAGCGATCATTTAATTCAAGATTTTTTGCAGCAAAAAACTTATGAATAATTGTGCGCCCCAAAGCTTTATGCTCATCATATTTTTCATGTCTAACAAAATTTTTGATCGCTGATTTTGCTTTTGGCGTTACCACAAATTGCAACCAATTTTGTGAGGCTTTGGCATTTTTTGCTGTGATAATTTCAACCTGATCACCATTCTCAAGCCTTTGTCTTAAAGGCGCAATCACGCTATTGATTTTTGCACCGACACATTTATTTCCAACTTCTGAATGCACTGCATAAGCAAAATCAACTGCAGTCGCGCCAAAAGGCAAATTAAAAATATCACCATTTGGAGTAAAACAAAAAACCTCATCCTTATGCATTTGCAATTTATTTCGCTCCAACACTTCACCAGGATGATCGGCATTCTCAAAAAGATTGATTAAATCTCTAATCCATTGATATTGCTCGCTTTCTTTTTTTGTCTCCGCGACATCTTTATTCGATTTTTTTAGATTTTTATCCTTATAAGCCCAATGCACCGCAACACCTAATTCTGAAATTTCGTGCATTTTTTTATCGCGAATTTGCAACTCAATTTTTTTATTAAATGGCCCTAAAATTGCCAGATGCAATGATTGATATCCATTATCTTTTGGCGTGCTAATATAATCGCGAAAAGTATTGGGAATCATATTGTAGCATGAGTTGATGATCCCTAGCACGCGATAACATTCCGTTACATTTTTAACAACAATCCGAAAAGCCATGATATCATGCAGATGATGAAATCCGACATTTTGGTTTTTCATTTTACTCCAAATTGAGTAAGGAGTTTTTTCACGACCAACAATTGTAAATTTAACTTTTTCGCTAGTTAATTTTTCAGTTAAACTTTCAGTAATTTTATCGATATAGTCTTTTTTTTGTTCGCGCAATTCATTAAGGCGCTGAACCACGAATCCTCTGGTCTCAGGATCGATCACCTCAAAAGATAATTCTTGCAATTCATCTTTAATTTTATTGAGCCCAATTCGCGCTGCAAGTGGTGCATAAATTTCTAGACTCTCGCGCGCTTTTTTAATTTTTTTCTCCTTCGACGGCATATAGAATATCGTCCGCATATTATGCGTTCTATCGGCAAGCTTAATTATCAATACACGAATATCTTCCGACATCGCTAAAGTAAGTTTGCGGAAATTTTCTGCAACGCGCTCAGAAGTGGGGATTGATTCGATTTTACTTAATTTGGTAACGCCATCAACCAGCTTGGCAACCTGCTCACCAAAACATTCTTCGATATCTTCTGAAGTAGTTTCAGTATCCTCAACTAGATCGTGAAAAAGCGCAGCAATAATTGTCGTCTCATCCATTTTGAGATCAATGAGAATTTCGGCAACAGCAAGTGGGTGAGAAAAATAAGGATCTCCAGAATGACGTTTTTGATTGCCATGGCCAACCTTAGAAAAAATATAGGCTTTTTGAATGAGAGATTCGTTGACTTGCGGATTATATGATTTGATTTTTGCAATTAATTCTGCAGCTGAAATCATATGGGATATCCTGATTTGATGATGTTCTACAAGCAGGAATATTAATCGTCTACTTGCAGATTTTCTCCAACGAAAGTTACTTCTTTTAACATTTGACCTTGAACTTCTTCAATGATCTCAGTTTGAGTGGCAATATCAACGCGAGTGTTTTCAAGTACTCCGCGATTCATGATTGAAGAAAGGATATTTTGTTTGATAGCCTCAACATTAAGCATGTGATCACCGATTTCACGCAATGCAATAACTGCTGGTTTTTCTTTACGATCAAGTTCTGTAGCGGCGCCAGACAAAATGCTTTTAGCGCGATTGCTTGCAACAAGGCAAAGCTCAAAACGATTAGGAACAACTGTTACACAATCTTCAACTGTAATTCTTGCCATATTCTTATTAACATTTATTGTTATGGGAGTGCGGTTTTGCTAATTATAGCTTAATATCATTCAATAATCAAGATAGTTTTTCATGAGCAACATTATTATACATCCAGAAGCAGATTTTATTAAAATGAGAGCCGCTGGAAGGCTGGCAGCAGAGGTTCTAGACTATATCAAAGATTTTGTTAAAATCGGCGTAACTACTAATTTTTTAAATGATTTATGTCATAAAAAAATCCTTGAAAATGGTGCAATTCCTGCTCCTCTAAATTATCGCGGCTATCCAAAATCTATTTGCACTTCGGTTAATCATGTGATTTGCCATGGTATTCCTAACGATAAAGAGCTAAAAGAGGGTGATATTTTAAACATTGATGTCACGGTTATTTTAGATGGCTGGCACGGCGATACAAGTCGCATGTATTATCTTGGCACGCCTTCAATTAAAGCAAGAAGATTAACCGAGGTTACCTATGAAGCGATGATGCGCGGAATTGACCAAGTCAAACCGGGCGCGCATACTGGTGATATTGGGCACGCGATTCAATCTTACGCTGAAAAACAAGGATTCTCTGTGGTGCGCGATTATTGCGGACACGGCATTGGGCTTATTTTTCATACTGAACCAAACATTACTCATTATGGCAATAAAGGTGCGGGGATTGCTTTAGAGGAAGGAATGTTTTTTACAATTGAGCCAATGATTAATGCTGGAGCCTGTGAAACCATGCTTAGCAAGCATGATGGTTGGACAGTAACAACGCGCGATAAATCATTATCGGCACAGTTTGAGCATACTATTGGGGTTATTAAATATGGTGCTGAGATTTTTACTAAATCGCCACAGGGTCTTGATTTTCCGCCCTATAAATAATGG
>SHWK01000039.1 GCA_009693885.1 Rickettsiales bacterium | reverse complement strand
TGTGCTATATCTGGTGCGGTTGGAACCTTTGCCAATGTTGATCCGTTTGTGCAAAAATATGTAGCAGAAAAAATGGGATTGCAAGAAGAAGATGTCTCGTCACAAGTTATTCCGCGCGATCGTCACGCTATGTTTTTTGCTACGTTGGGCGTGATTGCATCATCAATTGAAAATCTTGCCACCGAGGTTCGCCACCTACAGCGCACTGAGGTTTTAGAAGTGGAGGAATATTTTTCGGCTGGACAAAAAGGCTCTTCAGCAATGCCGCATAAACGCAATCCCATTTTAAGTGAAAATCTCTGCGGCCTTGCGCGCATTGTTCGAAGCGCAGTTGTTCCTGCCTTAGAAAATGTCGCACTTTGGCATGAGCGTGATATTTCGCATTCATCAGTAGAAAGAATGATTGCGCCTGATACTACTGTTACGCTAGATTTTGCGCTGGTTCGCTTAACTTCGATGATCGAAAATCTTGCGGTTTATCCACAAAATATGCAAAAAAATCTTGATCGTTTAGGTGGTTTAGTTTTTTCACAAAGAGTTTTATTGGCGCTAATTGAAGATGCAAAAATTAGTCGTGAAGATGCTTATAAAATCGTGCAAAATAATGCGATGAAAGTATGGCAAGAGAGCGCTGATTTTTTAACTTTATTAAAAAATGATTCTCAAATAAAAGGAAAAATCAGTGATAAAAAGTTAGAAGAATTATTTGATAATTCTTACCACGCAAAAAATATTGATACAATTTTTACAAAAATTTTTAAATAAGATATGAAAAAAATATTAGTAACGGGGGCCCTAGGGCAGATTGGTTCAGAGCTTGTTGCGGCATTACGCAAAAAATATGGTGCACAAAATGTTGTTGCTTCTGATGTAAGAGATTCTGCGCAAGTTGCAGAAGAATTTTACCCATATGAAAAACTAGATGTGCTTGATAAAAATGGTCTCGCGCAAGTTGTAAAAAAACACAGTATTAATACAATTCATCACTTGGCGGCAATTCTTTCTGCGGCTGGTGAAAAAAATCCACAATTATGTTTTGATGTAAATATAATCGGATTATATAATGTGCTTGAAGTGGCGCGAGAGCTGGGTGTAGCGCAAATTGTTTGCCCAAGTTCAATTGCAGTTTTTGGCCCCGAAACCCCGCGCGATAATACTCCGCAGCAAACGGTGATCTTGCCAAAAACAATGTATGGTGTATCTAAAGCCGCAGGAGAATTGATCTGCGACTATTATGTAGCAAAATATAAAATGGATATTCGTGGCTTGCGCTATCCTGGATTAATTAGTTATAAAACTTTACCCGGCGGTGGAACCACTGATTATGCGGTAGAAATTTTTTATGAAGCGATCAAGCATAAAAAATATACTTGTTTTCTTGAGGCCAATACAGTCTTGCCGATGATGTATATGCCAGATGCGATTCGCGGCACTATTGATCTTGGTGAAGCTGATTTTTCTAAATTAAAAAATCATTCTAATTTTAATTTTGCGGCAATAAGTTTTTCTTGTGCAGAAATTGCTAACGAAATCAAAAAACATATTCCAGAATTTGTTATTGATTATAAACCTGATTTTCGTCAAGCCATTGCAAATTCATGGCCAAAATCAATCGATGATTCCTCAAGCCGCACCCAATGGGGCTGGAAACCAGAATATGATTTAGCTAAAATGACAACAGATATGCTAGAAAATTTGAAAAAAAAGCTAAGCTAAAAAAAATTTGAGGCCGCAATCAAATTTTTTATCACGAAGGAAGGTAGTAAGGAAAGAAAAAAGGTAAAGAGAGTTGGAATTGCAATGCGCGAGAGGTGTTGCGTAAGCGAAGCGAAAGCACACCAAAAGCCGCGACGGCGGCATGTAATCGAACCAGTAATACTTTAATATTTAACTAAAGTTAAATATTAAAGTATTACTGGTGGAGACAAGGAGGTTCGAACTCCTGACCCCCTGCTTGCAAAGCAGGTGCTCTACCAACTGAGCTATGTCCCCACGGATATATTTAAGGCCGCCAATTATGCTAAAGAAAACTTATAAGTCAATTGTCTTTATATTAATTAAATGTTGAAGAGAATGCGCAAAAAAAGTCATCGCAAAAGCGCCTTCAGTCTGATTGAAATGTCAATTGTGCTATTGATAGTTTCGATTATTATATCTGGAATGCTTACAGTATCAACGGTTGCCATCAATAACGAGAAGGTAAGGATTACTAAAGAGCGTATGGATGAGATTTATAAAGCGCTTGGGCGTTTTATGTTGAAGAACTACAGATTGCCTTGTCCAGCCTCTTTAACTCTAACTAAAACTCAAGTTGCTTATGGTGCAGAAATTGGCACTGCGGGGGTTTGTAGCGGGTCAGGAGTCTATACTTCATCCACTTTATCAGCTTTGCCAGTTTATGGCATGGTGCCAACTGCGGCCCTTGGCCTTGCTGATAAATTTGCCGAAGATGGTTTTGGTAGCAAATTTGCCTATGTTGTACATCAATATTATACAAAAACAGAATATTCAACTGCAGCTAGCTCTAATGGTTTTAGTTATCTAGCTCCTAATACCGTAACAATGCCTGCTATAATTTCAATGCCATCTGCCGTTGCAAATGATTATAATGCCTTTGTTATAATTAGTTTTGGCGCAAATAAATATGGCGCTTTTAACGCAGGATCTTCAACGCAAAATTCATCAAGCGGTGCCAGCACTTATGAGCTGCAAAATATGCTAACAAGTATTTCTGGCTCTTCTGCTGCCTTTGGTGTTAATTCTTCACATGCCTCAACCATTACTTTTACTACTTCGGATGCCGATAGTGAAACATTTGATGACATCGTCTTTGCTAAAAAACGCACTGAGATGATTGCTGATTTTGCTGGAGAATTTTTAGTGCCATGTGCTTCTCCGGGATCAGGATATTCTAGTGTTTACTATGGACAATCTCAATATCGCACCACTGCCTGCAGTGCACCAAATGCAAGTATAACTCCAAGTGTTGAATGTGGCATTCTAGGAACTTCAATCACTAAAATATCTTGTCCTTAAAATGAGAAAAAATCATAAAACCGCTTTTAGTTTGATTGAATTATCAATTGTATTGGTGGTTATTTCTATTGTGATTGCGGGCGCGCTTTCTGCTTCAACGGTTTCTTTAAATAATGCAAAAATAAAAAATACTACTGATCGCATGGATGCGATTTATAAAGCATTGGGTAATTTTGTTGCAACTAATTATCGATTGCCTTGTCCTGCTTCTTTAATCATTGCTCGTGATAGTGTTGGTTATGGCGATTCAGTTGGTAGTGCAGGGGGTTGCTCGGCAGCTGGTGTTTATAAATCAAGCGCGCAAAATGCAATAATTTATGGTATGATTCCTATTGCGGCTCTAGGTTTGCCAAAAGAATTAGCCGAAGATGGTTTTGGCAATAAATTGATTTATGTTGTAAATAAAAGCCTTACTGCCGCAGATTATCCATCAACTACTTTAGGTGGATATTTTAGTTCTTTTTTAGAATCAGATGCTGCTGCTATTAGAATTTTACAAGTTCCTACATCTAATGTTATTGATGGTAATGCTTTTGCTCTAATTAGTTTGGGGCAAAATAAATATGGTGCTTTTAATGCTACTTTAACAGCGCAAAGTGACACTACTTCTACCGATACTTACGAGCAAAAACATTATCCTACTTCGGTCAATATGGCAACAACGCCATATACTGCTGACTATGGATTGGTTTCGGGATTTACAACTAGAGTAACCTTTATCGCCTCTAATCCAAGCAGTGATGTGTTTGATGATATAGTATTTTATAAAACAAGAAGTCAGATGGTGATAGATTTTAATGCGATGTTTTTGATTCCATGTGTGGGAGATTCAAATTATACAACGGCTTATTATGGACAAACATCTTATTATAAAGTAGCTGGGGTAAATTCTTTTTGTACAAGCCCAAGCACAGTGCTGCGCAGCAAAAAATGCGCTGCCTATGGGGTTTGGACGACACAACAAACTTGCTTCACTAATTAAAGCTATTTAGTGACATCTTTGATCAATCCATCAATTGCCAATAAAGCAATAGTATAGCCATTAATACCAAGTCCAGAAATCACCGAATCAACCACAGCAGATAAAACTGAATGATGACGAAATGCCTCGCGTCTAAAAATATTAGAAATATGTAATTCAATTTTTGGATGAGGAAACATTTCTAATGCATCACGAATCGCTATAGATGTGTGGGTGTAAGCTGCGGCGTTGATTATAATGCCATCAAATTCATCGATAGCTTGTTGAATTGTTGTAACAATTTCTCCCTCAGAATTTGATTGTTTAAAAGTTAAATCAATATCAATTTGATCAGCTAAATCATAGCAATTGCGTTCAATTTTTTCAATGCTGCAATCGCCGTAAATTTCTTTATTTCTTCTGTGCAGCAAATTAATATTTGGGCCATTTATAATCAGAATTTTTCTTTTCATAATTTGTTTATTTTTGTTCTTGTGAAGAGCTAGAATTTAGCTTAAGAAAGTAAAAAATTGTAATAGGAATCGAAATTGCATAAGTGCTGCCAACGATTGCTAGAGTAAGCCATGGCTCAACCAAAAGACCAATAACAATTATTCCCAAAACCAATAAAGTTAAATAAACATATTCGTTGCGAACAGGAATTTTTTTAATCGAAATTGTTGGCATGCGGCTCGCCATAAGAAGCGCCACTAACATAACATAGCCAATAATTACGCTTGGATTAGAATAAAATCCTTCACCAAATTCATAAGTTAAAACCATTGGCAACATTGCCATTGAGGCGCCGCAAGGAGCAGGAATGCCTTTGAAGAAATATTTTTCTAAAATTGGATTAACTGAATCTTTGCTAGAATCAACATTGAAGCGGGCTAGACGAATAGCATCACACATTGCAAATAAAAGCACCATTGCCCAATCAAAGCCACGAATATCAGCAAAAGAATTGACCCACATATAAACAACAAATCCGGGAACGACACCAAAATTGGCAAAATCAGCTAGAGAATCAAGCTGCGCGCCAAAATCGCTGGTAGAATTAAGAAATCGGGCGAGACGGCCATCAACCGCGTCCATAAAGGCGGCAATGATAACAAAGGCGGTGGCTTTAATAAAATCTCCCTCCATGGCAAACCTTATGGCTGTAAGACCAATGCAGATTGCGATTAGCGTGACAACATTTGGCAATAGTCTAAAAAGAGGCAAATGGCTTCTTTTTGTTTTTGAAGAATTTGATTTGATCATGAAGAATTTTTCTTTATTAAAAAAAATAACTGCTTATTATATATGGTGCTTAAGTTGTTGTGTTTAACCACTTTTGCAATTATCTATATCAGAATCTCTTACAATTCGTAAAAAAAAGCAATATGAAAAAAACTGATAATGAATTAGCTCGACAAATGGCTAATTGTATTCGCTTCCTTTCAATCGATGCCGTTGAGCGTGCTAACTCAGGCCATCCTGGCATGCCGATGGGTATGGCTGATGTCGCTACAGTTTTATTTTCTGAGTTTCTCAAATTTGATCCAAAAAATCCGCGTTGGCTTAATCGCGATCGCTTTGTGCTTTCTGCTGGCCATGGTTCAATGTTGCTTTATTCTTTACTATATCTCACAGGTTATAAAGATATTGAAATTGATGATCTAAGAAATTTTCGCCAGCTTGGCTCTAAGACCGCAGGCCATCCAGAATTTGGTGAATTAGATGCAATTGAAACCACAACTGGCCCATTAGGGCAGGGTTTGGCCAATGCAGTAGGCATGGCACTTGCCGAGAGAATGCTTGCAACAAGGCTTGGCGATAAAATTATCGATCACAAAACTTATTGCATTGCTGGTGATGGATGTTTGATGGAAGGCATCAGCCAAGAAGCCATCTCGCTTGCGGGGCATCTTGCGCTCAATAAATTAATTTTATTGTGGGATGATAATTCAATTTCAATTGATGGCGATGTTTCTTTATCTACTTCTGAAGATATGAAGATGCGCTTTGAATCCTCTGGTTGGAAGGTTCTACAAGCTGATGGACATAACTTTGATGAAGTTAGAAAAGCGTTAACGGCAGCACAAAATTCTGATAAACCAGTGATGATTGCTTGCAAAACAACCATCGGATTTGGTTCGCCAAACAAAGCAGGATCAGAAAAAGCACACGGCTCACCCCTTGGCGCTGAAGAAGTCACCAAAGTTCGCGCAAAATTAAAATGGCCACATTCACCTTTTATTATTCCAGAAAATTTAGAAGAAGAATGGAAAGCCGCAGGAAAAAGATCGCACAAAATTTATAAAGAATGGGAAGTTCTTTTTGAAACACTAGATGAAGGCAAGAGAGTAGATCTGAAGCGCATTCTCAAAGGTGAATTGCCCAAAGATTTTCATAAAAAATTAAACCAATTAAAGCAAAAAGTTTTTATTGAAAAACCAAAACAAGCAACGCGCAAAGCATCGCAAATTGCTCTAGAATTTATCGCAGCATCTTTGCCAGAGCTAGTTGGTGGTTCTGCTGATTTAACCGAATCAGTTTTAACTAAAACTTCTCATAGCAAAGCGATTAGCAAAAAAGATTTTAGCGGCAATTATATTCATTACGGAATCAGAGAACACGCGATGGGAGCGATCATGAATGGTCTTGCGCTTCATGGTGGATTTTTGCCTTATGGTGGAACATTCCTCGTTTTTTCTGATTACATGAAACCGGCAATTCGCTTGGCAGCATTGATGAAGCAACGAGTCATTTATATTTTTACTCATGATTCAATCGGTCTTGGTGAAGATGGTCCAACTCATCAGCCAATTGAACATCTAGCTGCTTTGCGAGCTATTCCCAATGTTAATGTTTTTCGTCCAGCGGATGCGTTAGAAACAATTGCTTGTTTTGAGCAAGCTTTGCTCCACAAAAATTCTCCATCAGCAATGGTTTTAAGCAGACAAAATCTTAGCTTCTTATCCTCTGAATATTTTAGTGAGCAAAATCCTTGCCTCTATGGTGCATATATAATTTCAGACACGGCGCTTGGCATCGAACCAGATACAATAATTATTGCAACTGGTTCCGAAGTATCAATTGCAATGGAAGCAAAAAATAAATTACATGCCCACGGATTGGCTGTGCGCGTGGTTTCAGCGCCATGTCTCGACCTTTTTGAAAAACAAGATCCAGCTTATAAATATAAAATTTTAGGTGGAAAAAATATTCTTAAAGTTGCGATTGAAGCTGGTATTGAGCAAGGCTGGCGTCGCTATATTGGTGAAGATGGAATCTTTGTTGGCATGTCTTCTTTTGGTGCTTCTGCTAAGGCTGAAGATCTTTACAAACACTTTAATATTACTGCAGATTCTGTAGTTGAAAAAGTCACCAAAGATCTAAAATCAAGGCGTCGTGCTGCTATCTCTAAATATAAAGATAAGGATGATATGTTTGATGAACTTGATAAGTATAAAGAAAAAATTCTTCAAGAAGTTGAAAATGACGATGAATAATACGCAAATTATTCAACATTCGAGCGACAAATAATTTATAGAAAATAAAAATGCACACAATATCGCAAAAAACTATTAGCAGTGAAGCATCATGCTCAGGGATCGGCATCCACTCTGGCTATAAGGTCACAATCAATCTTATTCCTGCACCAATAAATAGCGGAATAATTTTTAAAAGAACTGATGTTGAGCCAGCCAAATCAATTGTTAAAGCACATTATAAAAATGTAGTCACAACAAATTTAGGCACCACAATTGCCAATGAATTTGCTGTTAAAATTTCTACAATTGAGCATCTAATGGCGGCAATTTGGGGATCGGGAATCGACAATCTTATTATTGAAATTGATAATCAAGAAGTGCCAATTATGGATGGCAGTTCAGAGCCTTTTATTTTTCTTATCGAATGCGCTGGAATCACCGTGCAAGAGGCTCCACGCCAAATTATTGAAATCACAAAAAAACTGCGCATTGAAGATGGTGATAAATTTATTGAGGTTGAGCCAGCAAAAGAATTTGCCGTTGATTTTTATATCGATTTTAATCACAAGCAAATTCAGCAACAAAAATTTAGCTATCATTCAACTTTTGCATCTTTCAAAAATGATGTTTGTATGGCACGAACTTTTGGTTTTCAAAATGAAATAGAATATCTAAATAAAAATGGTTTAGCCAAGGGCGGATCGCTTGATAATGCTATAGTTATTGGCGATGATGGAATAGTTAATGCCGGTGGTTTGCGCTATGAAAATGAATTTGCGCGACATAAAACCCTAGATTTTATCGGGGATATTTATCTTGCTGGTCGTTATATAATTGGGCATTTTAATGTTTCAAAATCTGGTCATGGATTAAACAATAAAATGTTGCATCAATTATTTGCTGATGAATCTGCTTGGAGAATTATCTAATA